>JBKHJK010000153.1:0-5801 GCA_046538215.1 Armatimonadota bacterium | reverse complement strand
GAGCTGGACTGACCGCCGGGATTTGAAGCAACATCTGAAGCCCGCGTTCGGCACGATCCGGACGCGGGCTTATTCATTGCCGTCACTGCCCGGCAGCCGTCAGTTGGTGCCGTCGGCCTCCCAGTAGCGGGGCTCATCAATGAAGGCGTCGCGCTTCATCCATTTGGCGTGACCGTCCACAAACGCCAGGTTGGCTCCCTCGTTGTGGCGGGTGTCAACGCGCTGGTCATAATCGCCACGCGGGAAACTGCCCTCATAGCTGCCGCTGATGACGTAGTAGGTCGCATCGGCAACAATGAGGCACTCGGAGGGATGTTCCACGCGTGCCAGCGACGGGCCGGTATTCTGCCCGCACAGGATGTGGTTCAGGCCGTAGGAGTTCACCCCGCAGTGGCCGCCGGTGGCGAACCATCCCTGCCCTTTGTAGCTCGGGCAGATGAAAATCTGCTCATTTTGCACGTACGGGAAAATGTTGATTGCCCACGCGCTCCAGTAATGACACGTGCAAACACCCCACTGCCCCTCACGGCCCTGGGTGAAAACTCCCGGCAGCACCTCGTCGTAATCCTGGCTGTACATGTTGATCCCAAGGCCTATCTGCTTGAGATTGGACAGGCAGGAGGTTTGCCGTGCCTTCTCGCGAGCCCGTGCGAACACAGGAAAAAGTATCGCTGCCAATATCGCGATGATGGCGATCACGACCAGCAGCTCGATCAGGGTAAAACCACACCGTTTCGACATCCACATCATCTCCTCACCGTGGAGTGTGGCTTGCGTTGCCGTCTTTTTGTATGATACCCCGGTCAGTGTACCTTAAAAGACCAATTCTGGCCATGCTTTGCAATGTCATTGGTGCCGGGCGTCACGGCCTTCACGGGCTCTCTACTTGTCCGGAAGGACCGAGAAATCGTCGAACCAGAACTCCTGGCCCTCTGTAGCGTTTTCGGCGGTATAGAACCGGAAGCCCCGGATGAAATCGAGGTCCTCGTGGACCTGGCGGACAGACCGCAGATCCAGCGTTATTTCATGCCACTCGCCGTCATCAACCAGGCGAAATTCGTCTGTATCTTCGTACGCCCCGCTTTTGTGCGATTCAGTTCCACCGATCAGGACGGTAAGCTGGTCCAGATCCGCTTTTGGGTAAAGCTGCACACCCACGCCCACGGGTGTGCCCTCCGGGATGCGGTAGGCGAAGTTGATGAAGGGATATTGGTCAATATTCCATTCGCCGGGATACAGCCGCGCTCCCAGGATTGCGCCATTGCTTTCAGCAAACAGGCGATAGCACTTCTCGCTTTCATAGCCGCCTTCGACGCGCTGGGCCTCTGTGCCCCGCTGCCGATGGAACTTGAAGACCCACCCCCAGTCCTTGATGTCCTCGTCTTCGAAGGTGCAGTGCAGCATGGGCGCCTCGGGATCCACCGGCGGCTGCGCTTTGACGAAAACAACCGCCACACCCTCCTCGCCATTTTCGAACGTCGCGCGGACGAGTGCGCCATATTTTCCCTCGGCGTATTCGTGGGTGACCTCCGCTCCGGTCGCCCGGGTGCCGTCTCCGAAGTCCCACCGCGCCTCCACAATCTCCTTGCCGAGCGGGTCAATGGCGAAGTTCACCGTCTGTCCGGGCTCAGGTGTTGCAGGTCTGGCGAGCGCAACCATCCGGTCGGGGTCCACAACGGAGTTCTCGAATGCCCCGACATCCGGAGCCTCCCCCGCCCACGGGACACTAACCGGATCGTTTGCCTCCCATGCAATTTCGCGGTCCAGATGCAGCAAACCGGGGAGATAATAACGGTATTCAGCGCGCTCAACCCGGGCGATTGTGCCACTGTCACCAACGCGGATCCAATCCCCCTTCTCGCCCTCAATACTGAAGCCGTCATAGAAATACCCGACATCAGACACCGGGACAACACTGCCCTGTCCGGCGCCGGTGGTATATGTCAGGGCCTGTCCGCGATTGACGCCTCCACCGTCGTCTTTAAGCCGGAAATCGTTGTTTGCTGCATCTCTATACCCCGGCTCGGTCTCGAAGTTGTTCGCAAAATTTGTCCATACATCCCGCTGGAGCCTCGTCTCATCGTTGGCCTGCTGTGTCGTCCAGTAGGTGTCACCGTACTTGACCGTTTTCGCGCCCGGCTCGGTGCTCATCAGGAGATTATAATGCACCAGGTTGTCCTTGCTGGTGACCTCGCGAAACTCAAGTTGTGTGCCGCCCGCCGCGTAGTCGTTGCGATAGAAGCAGTTGTTTTTGAAGCGGTTGGCGGCGATGCTGATGCCCCACAACTGCCAGCCTATACCCAGGTTTTCGGTGATAGTGTTGTGGTAGATACGGCTGTTGACCAGCCTGAACGGCTCGCGGCAAAAGCCGCTCTTTGAGCCGACCCACGGAAAGTAGCTCGGCGAATCCAGCGGTGTATGGCTGTTGCCGAAAACACGGTTGAAGCGGAAAATGCTGTCCATATAGGCGTTTTTTGCGCGCGTGTCGGCGGAATGAGCGCTGTCGAATGCCTCGGTGATAATGTTGTCCTCCACCAGCACGCGCCCGGAGGCGGCCAGCTCATAGTTTCGGCCCCACTCATTGTAAAAACAGTTCGAGCGGACCACCATATAGTTGCATGAATCGAATCGCAGCGGGCTGTGCCCCACACGGGTGATGCGGTTGCCCTCAATCAGACCATGGTCGCAGGCGACCATTCGCACCATGTTGCCCGACACCCTGTCGCCCTTGAACACATTATCAATCAGCAGAATATTGGTGCAGTAGTGTATCTTTAGGCATTCCGACAGCGGTGGATGGTCCTCCATGAAGCATTCGCGGATGGTGATATCGCTGGAATTGTATATGCGGCCCCACGTGGATACATCGGGGTCCACGCGCAGACCCTCGATCACAATGCTTTGAGTGTCCTGCAGCTCGATTGCCGTCTCCTCTTCCGGCGGGCCGATGAGAGTTGCGCCAAGCCAGTTGGCCGCCCGGTATGTGATCGGTGCATTCTCTTCCCCTGCCGCAGCCGGACTGAGGACGCCCGGGTATTCGCCATCGAACAATACAACCGTATCGCCCGGCTGAAGTGCCTCATTTGCCTTTGCAAGAGTCTGCCACGGGCTGTCCTTCGTTCCTGCAGTTTCATCATCCCCGCCGGGTGCGAGGTAATATTCTGCCGCCATGACGGTCACTCCCATACAAAAAACAAGCAACGTGCACAGTGCAATACGCATCCATTTGTGCATACCATCTGAGTCCTTTCAACAGGGTTTGACAGTCCGTGTCGTATATACCGGACGTGGTGGTAACTACTTATTCAATGCACAGTGTGCACATACCTTTGTGCCGACACGCTTATCACAGACCGGGGCGCGATGGAGCTATTGGTCTGCTCCGTGTTTTTCACGCTGCAGGATGAAGGCCTGTCTTTCGGGGGCCTGGTTGACGAAGTAATCACAATATCCGGCAACACGAACAACCAGGTCCTGGTGCTCTTCGGGATGCTGTATGGCGTCTTCGAGCATATCGGGGCTGACGGTGGAGAGTTGCATCTGGATGCCGCCCATATCGAAGTAGGTCCGGACGAGGTCAATCACCGCTGAGCGGCCCTCCGGGCTGTCAATCAGCATGCTGTCGAATTCCAGCAAAAGCGAGCCGCCGTTTGCCAGTCCCGAAGTGTCTATCTTCCCCGCCGATTTCACCGCCGCCGTCGGTCCCTCCATGGCCTGGCCGACAGAGGGCCCCATGGAATGGCTGAGCATCTCCCCGGCATGACGGCCGTCGGCGGAGGCTCCCAGCCGCTGCCCAAAGTGCAGGTGCTGCCAGAACGACCACAGCCCCAGGCAGAAGGGGCCGCCACGGATATTGGTGTAACGGTCAATTTCCTCTTCAAGTGTCCTGACAATCCGCACTGCCAGCTTGTCAACATCGGGGTCGTCATTGCCCCAGTGCGGCGCATCCTTTTGCATCCGCCTGCGCAGCCGCTCATGGCCCTCCCAGTCGCTTTTGAGGATGTCAACAAGCTCCGGGAGGGATAATTCACGGTCTTCATACACAAACTGGCGTATCGCGGCCAGTGAATCGGCACAGGTGCCCAGCCCGAAGGCCTGAAAGCCGCTGTGATTGTATCGGGCGCCACCCTCGGTGAAATCGAGGCCGCTTTCGATGCAGCCGTCAATGAGCGCCGACATCAAAGGCCGCGGGGTCATCTGCTGCTTGATTATCTCTCCACGGTTCGCCTCGATGACGGAGGCGCGCACACCGGCGGCCATCTGCTCCACGAAGGCCTCCCACAGCTCGTCAAAGCTGTCGAAGGTGCACGGGTCGGGTGTCTGCGGGCCGAGGTCCTCACCATCGAAGGTTTGTCCGGCCCCCAGCGCCAGCTCCAGCCACTCCTGGAAGCACACATAGCCGGGCCACGACGCGGAGCGGAAGTATCCCTTCCCACATATCGTCGGCTCGTGACAGCCGATAAGGCCGTATTCCCGGGCGTCCTGCACGGGCACGCCTTTGCCGGCGATGGCGGGGACCATCTGGTCGTCGTTGTACACCTGCGGCATGTAGCGGCCCAGGCTCATGGTCTCAAGCAGGTATTCAATATACTCGCGGGGTGTGTTGGAATGCACGCGGCTGGCCACCGAAGGCCCCACATTGCTCAGTGAGCGGGTGACCTGTTGGATCAGCCACGTCATCTCATTCGTCCCGTCCGTTCCATCGGGCTTGAGGCCACCGACGGTGACGGTCTGGACGTGGCCGATGCGCCCATGGACGTTTTCGTAGAACTTGATCCACAAACACTGCATGATCTCCAGCGCGCGGTCGTGATCGATTCTGCCCGCTGCAATATCGGCGCTGTAGAACGGCTGCAGGTACTGGTCCATGCGCCCGAGGGAGAAGGCGACATTCTCACATTCCAGGTAAATGCCCAAATGCGTCATCCACAGCGACTGGACGGCCTCGTGGAAGGTCTCGGCGGGGCCTGCGGGGACCTTCCGGCAGATCTCGGCGACTTCCCGCAGCTCGCGGGCGGTCTGTGGGTCATCCTGCTGTTGTGCAAGCTCTTCGGCCCGGTCGGCGTGGCGCTGTGCGAGGTGTATCACGGCCCGGCAGGACACGATCATGGACCACAGTGTGTCCACCCGGTTCATCTGCTGTGGGGCCGCTTCATCGAGCGTCTCCAGGCGGCTCCGTGCGTCGGCGATGATGGCCTGCAGCCCCTCGTTGAGTACTCGCGGGTAATCGGCGATCATGTAGCCCGGTTCTGCGGAGCCTGCGGCGATGGCTTCATCGTGTTCGGGATAGCCGCGCACGGTGCGGGTGCCGATGACCAACTCACCCGGCACGATCTGCAGCGGCATCTGCTCACATACCGCCGCCAGCGCCCGGGCGATCTGCCCCTTTCGGGAGCACGACGGGGTTTGGAGGTCCCGGGCGATGGTGACCGGCCCGCGCCGCTGAGTGTCTTCAAAAACTTCTTCGACCATCTCGCCTCGATCGAAGGTCTCGCCCCACTCACCGTTTCGCGCCCGGTCGCGGAATCTCCGTATTCGCTCAGTCATCTTCACGTCCTGTATGTGCTGGGCGGTTGCCATGCCGCGTAATCTCCCGCCGTGTCATTTCATGCTGCTGCCATTGTACCGCCACGGGAACTGAGGTGCAATTTCTCGATTGTGCAGAAAATTCCTTATTCATTAGACAAATTCGGGCCGCAAAAACACACATACTAAACAGAGACGTGCCGGGCGCATGTTTCGGCCCCGTGAAATACACCTCTTTTTGAAAGGGTCGGGCCAATGGGACTGTACAGCTACAC
>JBKHJK010000152.1:0-5818 GCA_046538215.1 Armatimonadota bacterium | reverse complement strand
GGGCCGGGGTGTGAGAGCGTTTCGTGTGCATGGACCGAGGATTTTGAAGTCGTTACCGGCCGCTGGGACGATGGGCGCATCGGGACGGTGCGGGGCGTCCGGGCCGGAGCCTCTGGTTACACGTTCTGTGTGTGGGGCGAAAACGGCACACGCTCGGAGCCGCTGGACCGCACGTATAACCACCGCGAGCTGCTCACGCGTATCGTGCAGTTTTTCGAGACGGGCGAGAGCCCCGTGGATCCGCTGGAGACACTGGAGGTCATCGCCTTTATCGCCGCAGCACTCGAAAGCCGCGAGCGCGACGGCAGATGGATCTCCCTGTATCTGTGAGACCGAATCCAGAAAAAGTCTCGCAAGGATAAAGACCGCACCTGGTGATTTGACCGGTGCGGTCTTCCTGTGGGTGGGATGGAGGCACCCTTCGGTCTTCAGGTCTCCGCAACGGAGGGAGCCAGGACTGCGGTCTCACCGAGAAGCCATTGCTCCGCATTGTGGTAAAAGTCCCACGATATCCTGCGAATTTCTTCCGCCTGCTTTTTGTCAATCACACCGGGCTGGTCGTGCAGAAGTGCACATACCCGGTAATCGCATTCGTACATGTACTCGGAAAACCGCTCCATGCCCGGCTCATCAATGGCCGCCATGCAGTCGAAAACCGCGGTGGGACGTTTTGTGAGGTCAAAGTCGAACCCGACCGTGCGTGCCAGCAGGGCACACACCGCACGGATGGCGTTGAATGAGATGAAAAACTGCCAGTCGGGATGCAGCGAGGGTGCTGAGGCGCTGCGAAGATCGCGCCGGGCCATCTGCCACCAGTGGATGATCCAGCCGACGATGTCATTAATCCGTTCCGACGATGCGTCCGGATTGGCGTCACGAACGCGCTGCGAAATATTGTCGTACAGCCTGCAGTAGATCTTGTGCCATGCCTCCAGATCATCCACCGTCGGAGACACACCAAGCTGTCGGTGCAATTCGTCAATGCGTCTTGCGAAACGCTTCTCCGCCTCGTCTCCCTTAATTGTTCCGATATCGCGCAGGTGACTTAGATCGTCATAATACGCCAGCAGTTCGGTGAAGTAGTAGTGGGTTAGAAAGCGTTCATCCGGCATGATCCACCACCTGACTGGGCCGATTTGTGTTATCGGGCCGCCTCAATCCACCGCTGCCATCCCCCTGCAACGAATCCTCCGCGCGCCCGTGTCATAATTCTTATATCAATGAATATCCCTATAACCTGCGGCAACACCAATGACATATAATTATAACGAAACCCTGTATTATTAATCACATATACTCGAGAAATACACAGAGATATCATATTTACTGGGTGTTCGGTCACCGAAATGCGGTGATTTCTCCGTATGCTGTCAGGCGAGGAATGATGATGCCATTTTCATGGGTGCCGAGGGAGACGCCGCCGGGGGGAGGAGGTGTGGGATCATCGTATTCCATGATCACCTGTCCCCAGTGCAAAAGCTGGATGGTGCCGCCACGCTTGCGTACGCCGAGCTGCATCCAGTCATTGTGGATGGCCACCTGGGGGATTCGGAACTGGATGCGCTTGACCTCTTTGCCTTTGCGTTCGATTGAAGTGTATTGATTGCGGTGTCCGCCGACCTTCATCTCATATCCATCGGCAGCGCCGTTGGGCCCCGTACACAGGCCGATATGGATATCGCGAAGCTGCTCGTAATGCTTGCCGTCACCTCTGGGCATCATGCGTGCGGCCACGTAGAACGTCAGATCGAAGTCGTTCTCGAACTGTATTTTCGACGATACCTCCGCAGGGCCGCTGCCGTTGTACCCGCAGAACCATGTCCACTGTGGCGAGCATGACCAGCGGTTGGTGACTTCCCATGTGCCCGAATGTCTCACCCAGTCCGTCGGAGCGGTTTCGAAGGTGTAGTTGCGGGCCCACGGCGTGTACACGGCCAGGTCTGCGGGGACGATCTTGTGCCCCTCGTTGCTGACTCCGATTTCCTCCAGGCCGGCATCGGAGACGGTGTCTTTCGTTCCCACGGCCAGCCGCCCGTTGACCTCCACCCACACGCACCCGCCCCGCCGGTGCAGTGACAGGAGGTAAGCCTTTTTGGCCGGTATCTGCACGGTTTTTGCGCCCACCGTCTGTTCGGCCGCTTTGAGGGCTATTGAGGCAGTGCCGTTTTCCCACGAGCACACGCTCTCAACCTCGTACCCTTTCTCCGCAGAGCGGTCGTTTGTGAGGAACAGGTGAGTCGTCGTCTCTTCATTGCCGAGGGGATGAATACCGGCGTGCAGGACAATGGGACCGGGGAAAAATCCGGAGTGCCAGAAGCGGTTGAGATTTTCCGGCTCGGCCTGCCAGGCCCCGGGTCTGCTCGCCCAGGTGCGGCGGTCTATGATCCCGGCGAATTCCGGTACCAGCCCGTCAACGAGCTCCGTATCATCGCGGAGGCTGGCTGCTGACAGCTCTCTGAACTCGGCCGGGCGGTCTCCACGCGAATACAGTCCAACACGGCCGGTTAAAGAGCCGTCATGGACCACCGACACCGCCCTCGCGCCGTTCACCGTGAGCTCCAGAAGCGGCCCACGGGCACTGAAGGTCACCTCGTGCCAGTCAGCGACCGCGCCCGGTATCGCTTCTTCGGCCAGGATTTGCCCGTCATCTCCGCTGCGGGCAAAAATCCGCACTCCCAGTCCGCCGTCCTTCGGCATCAGCCCTGCCAGATAGAGACCGTCCTGCTGCTCGCTGTGGCGAAGGTACAGTCCGGCGAAATCCGCGCCGTTGAGGCGTATCTGTGATGAGACCCGTGCGTCCGGGAGGGTTCCTGCAGGCAAAAGGGCCTTCCCCGTCCCTGTAATAACCCCGTTTTCGGACTCTCCCCACTCGCCATTGCGGATGTCCCAGGTTCTGGTGGCCGATGCCGCAGGTTCACAGCCTGCAAACCAGGGTTCAACGACGATATCATCGAAGCACACCGCGCCTTTTTCGGCCATAAGCCCGATGGCTCCAAATCCCATGCTGTCATCCCGCACCGCAATCAATTCCGAACCGTCCACACGGCCGATGATATGTGTGCCGGAGGTCAGCACCTGAAGCTCCGCCCACTGGTCCGCCGGGACCGGGCAGGTTGCCTCGGCCAGCTTCGTTTCTCTGCCGTCGAGGCATCTGATAACCTCCAGCCGTCCCTCGCTGTCTGACTGGGGATGCTGCAGCCGCAGAAGCGACCAGTTTTTCTCGTCCTGAAAGTCGAAGAGAAGGCCCGTTGCCGTGCCGGACCCGTTGACCGATGCGCTGAAGGCGTAATCCTGCCAGAACCAGTGACCGGTTGTCGCCATGGCGCGGGATTGGCTTTCTCCAACATACTGGAACGGGTTTGCACCGCGTTCGGCCTTCCCCTCCGTTTCGATTTCCTTCCATGTCCCGCTGAGGGTTTCCCACTCGCCGTGGGAATCTGATTCACGCATGAAATCATCAAAGAAATAGACGGGCGCCGAGGGCTGAAACCCCGTCTCCTGAAGCCCTTTTACCCCCACTGCGCCCCCCTGTGGTGGTCCCGGGCAGGCGCTCAGGACGGGCTGCCCATTCAGATAGCAGATGGCGACCTGGCCGCGGTGACGCAGGACGCAATCATCGCCCCCCGTTGCGCTCTCCGGGAGGGTTTCTGAAACCACGGTGCGAGCCTGTCCGCCGGAAATATCCATCATCTCGATATTCTCTCCGGCGATGGTGATTTTCCGGTGCTCCTCAGCGTTTCGCCAGTCAAAGATGATTTCGGCCTGCGCGTCGGTAAGGGTCCCGTAGGCGTAGTAATCCTCCCCGGGGGCGGTGGCCTGCTGCACCGTTTCCCCCCCGTCGGGCAATTCAGTGGTTTCCGGTGGTGGCGGGAGTGTGTCGGCGGAGGGCTCAAACTGCTGCAGATTCGCCGTCAGGAGCCTGTTGCGGGGGATGTCGCCGGTGTAAAAGCGCTCGTGAATCTCGCCCTTTGAGACGTAGCGCAGGAGGTTCAGCAAAAGCGGAGTGAAATAATCGCCCTGGAGGCTGAGACTCAGGCCGATGGGGCATCCGGAATACACGAGAATCCCCCTGCCCACATGGCGCATTACGATGGCGGGGGCCCCGATCTCGCGAACGTTGCCCTCGCTGTCCTTCCGCTTTTCGACGAAGTGATCATCAACGTCGTCCCGGTACTTGGGAGGAATTTGGTCATAGGTATAGCGGGCAATGACCGTTGTGCCGGTGTTTTCTTCGGGAATGATGGCACATCCGTGTCTGCGGAAGGTGCGGATGATGACGTCATAGTCGAGGCCGCGGGTGATTGGGCCGATGCTGTCAACAAAGGTGACATTGGGGACGCGGCCGGGCTTGAGTCGCTCGCCGGGGATTGCGTCTTCACTCGGTGTGGGAAAGGCTTCGGTGACCACAAGCCCGCCCTCGCGGACGTAGTCTTCCAGTATCTCCCAGGCATCTTGCGAGCGCTGTGAGCGATAGCCGATGATCACGCAGTCATATTTGGCAAGCCTCTGTGGATCGAGGATTTCGGACTCCAGGATGCGCTCGCCGGGCATTCCATGGTGTGCGAGGATGCCGAGGTATCCGAGTGTCCAGCCGCCAACAATCCCGACCCGCCACGGCTTGCTTTGCGGGCTGACGATCTCCGCCTGCCCGGCCGCAGCCAGGCACAGCGCAATGATAATGATGCAGGTGACCCGCGCCTTATTCATGGCCCTGACCGAACCTCTGGAGTGGATCCGTACATCCAAAGACGCACGAACCGTAATTCCGTTCCATCTTTTCGTCAACGTGCAGAATGCTTTCAATACCCGCCCAACCGACACCTGCAAAAAAGTAGTGTGAAAAGCAGACCGGGAAGCGAAAAACCCCGCCACCGCACGACGACGATGGCGGGGAGTTGCACGTGTGCGGGTGCATCTCAATCAGGCATTCTCCCACAACTCCAGGAGCTGCTGTATGGTGGTATCGGCGACGGTGCGCCCGCCGTCAGGTCCGATGGGCGTGCTGGCGGGCTGTGAGCCGTAGCCGCCTCCGACGATTGACCGGGCGCTGGGAACGTAGGACCCCGAACCGGCCAGCTGCACCACGAAGGTCTGCACCGCCGGGCTCCGGGCCTTGATGTAGATCCCGAAGTCGAGATAGTACTCGAAGGGGTTCGTGGCAAACGCCACGTCGCCCAGCCGGACTATATTCAGGGTTACGTCACGAGTGGGGTCTTCCTGCTTTTGTTCTTCGAACCGCTCGCTCACGCGCTCGCACCAGCGCATCTTTCGGTAAAACCTGGTCACGTCTGTGTACCAGCGGGGCTCTTCTTTCAGCGACGGGTTGTCCTGCAGCTTCTGCAGCTCCTCTTCGTAGAGTTCCCGCCACTCCTCGGCCTCCTCCAGAGCAACCTGCACGTCCTGCTCCGTCAGCTTCCGGATGGGGAGCTTGAGCGACTGGCGCCGGTAGGTCAGCGGCGGATTGCTTTCGGCGGTGTCCCCGATTACCTCGAGGGTCTCCTGCACCGCGTCGGCGATACGGTGGGCGATTTCCTGGCGCGAGTTCCGGTTTCTCAATTCCAGCATCCGCTCGTGCGGCTTCTGTCCCCAGATAAGGTGGGGAGACTGATCGCCGGCCGAGGAGGCCTGCGCAAGGACATACAGGTCATCTCCGAGGCGATTTCTGAGCTCCTGTCGGGTCTCGTGCCAGAAATCAGCGCTGAGGACGAAAAGCCCCTCAGTCTCCTGGGAGGGACAGGCGATATTGACAATGACGCCCGTCAACGTACCATCTGCGTCATACGTCGCCACCAGATTTACCGAATGGTCCTCATAGCCC
>JBKHJK010000151.1:0-5818 GCA_046538215.1 Armatimonadota bacterium | reverse complement strand
GAATGCAGGAGAACGTAGGTGTGCCGATGAATGTATAGACGTATTAAATGCTTTTTGGGGAGATGATGAACGCATGCCAGATGAAGCCGGCATTGGGCCCCGATACCAGGAGAACACGAAATATTACCCTCACGCAATGCCCCAGAAGCCGGACTGGCCGGCCCCGACACCCCCGTATAAGCAGTACGAGAATCCGCTCTCGTACATAGACCTTCCAGAGCCGATGAAAGACGATGGAATGCCGGTGTGGGAGGCCATTGAAAAGAGACGGTCAAAGCGCGGGTTCACGTCTGAGCCATTGAGTCTCAAAGAGCTTGCACAGCTTTTGTGGGCCACCCAGGGGATCACCGGCCGACTCGGCAACCAGCCGGCGCGCGCAACTGCCTCGGCGGGAGCGCTCTACCCCAATGAAACCTACCTCTTCGTCAACAATGTCGAAAACTGCTCTGCCGGCATCTACCACTACGAGGTGCTGGAATGGCGTCTCGCCATGCTCGCAGAAGGAGCATTTGGCGACCGGGTGGCTAAGGCGTGCCTCCGACAGCAATTCTGCGCCGATGCAGCCGTCATCTTCGCCTGGGGAGCCGTGGTGGACCGTTCGGCGATGAAATACGGCGACCGGGCATACCGCTACATCCACCTCGATGCCGGACATCTGGGCGGTCAGCTTCAACTCGCGGCAACGGCTCTGGGACTGGGGAGCGTCAATGTCGGGGCCTTTTTCGATGATGAGGTCAACCGCCTGCTGGGTCTCGACGGCCTCCGTGAAACCGTTGTGTATCTCACCGCGGTTGGAAAGATGGCCCGGTGACGGCCATGTGGATGACCATTCTGGTGGTGCTGGGATACATTCTCTTCGGCTTCGTTCTGCTGACAGGCCTGGTCTCGACCCTTCTGGGCCTTCCCGGCACGGCGATTATCGCCCTGGATGCTCTCGTCTATTCGGCCATAACCGGGTTTGAGCGGATTCCGTGGTGGGTGCTTGTGATCCTCGTGGTGTTGAGCATTCTCGCCGAAGGCACCGACAGTCTCATCGCCGGCGCCGGCGCAAAGATGGCGGGAGGATCCGGCCGTACCAGTGTCGCCGCAGTCATCGGCACCATCGCCGGAGCAGCCCTCGCAGGTTTCGGGCTGACACCACTGCTGGGGGCTCTGGGGCTGCTCGGCGGCGTGGCCGGCTTTTTCGTCGGCGCCATCATTCCACCCCTGCTGGGCGGCGTGGCCGGCGGCTACCTCGGAGCATATCTGTACGAACGCAAACGGGGCAGCGACCATCAAAAGGCAGTGACGGCCGGATGGGGGGCCCTGCTGGGGCGGCTCGGTGCGGGCCTCGCCAGGGGACTGGTCGGTGTCATCATGGTCATCGTTATTATCTATACGATCTTCGCCACAGCCCCCACCCCGGCATAAAAGCCCCAACTGCTTCACAGCACGCTGAAAAGCATCCGACGCTGCCATCCCCTGTTGCTGTGGCCGTACCCCCGACCGACTTACGGAACGACCAGCTTCATCGCATCCGGCAGCGAGACCGCGGCGTCGAGTGTGGTCGTGCTCCAGGGCCACGGCTTTGCGGGGCGCGGAAGGACGATAAGCTCGTCCTCCCAATGGCGGTTGGCGCTGTACACCGTTTGAACCAGCGAGCTCTCAAAAGTATGCAGGTCCCAGGAGATGTCATGGGGCTTCATAGCGTACTGGATCTCGGCCTCGATGCTGTTCGTTTCCCCGGCTGCATCCTTTGCCAGAGCCACATGTAAATCCAGATCCAGCATGTCACACAGCACTGTGGCGATTCGCAGAGCCCGGCCACCGAAGGCGTTGTTCTCGAAAATCAGGGTGGCGGCAACGGGCATGTGATACTCACTGTCGGCCAGCAGCATGGGGACGGGACATTTCCACAGTAGGTGGCTGATATGTGGCCCCACACGGTGGCGCTGGCCGCGGTTCACATCCCGGCTTTGACCGACCATGACAAAATCGTGAAAGTACGCAATGCCCGCGATTCGCTCGCCGAACCGCCCGAAGATGTGACGGGTCACAAAGGGGATGTTCTCATCAACACACGAGTCAGCCGCTTCCTGCAGCACCGGCCCGCGATCATCAAGCGCCGGTTCAGCACTCTCCTGAAGCTCTTCTTCGATATCCCCCTCCGGCATGGCGATTTCGTCGGGGGTGACGCTGCCGTCGAGAAGTTCCTCTGCCGGCTCCTCGATATCTTCGACGTAGCAGATTTGCAGCCACGCTGATGACGCGTCGGCAATATCTATGGCCTGCCGCAGCACGGTGCGGGCAGTGTGTGAATCATCATATCCGACGAGAATGGACCTGAACACGTCAGTTCACTACTCTCACAAATCGCGGTCCGGATTCTCGATTTTGATGAGCGGCTCGTCGTCGGCAGACCGTTTTTGAGAGGGCTCCTGTTCGACGTCCTGTCGGTCCTCGGCTTCTTTGCGACGCTTTTGTGTTTCCTCCAGCAGCCGCTGGCCCTCCTCGGCTTCCTGTTCAGCCTTCACTCGGGCCTCTTCAAGTTGCTCTTTCGTCTTCCCGACATCCTCAAGCCCAACGACGTCCTGGTCATCTTCGATCCCTGCGGCTTCCGCAGTTTCACGATCAACCTTGAAGCCGATCATTTTCCGCTGGCCGAGGCTCTGGAGGTATTTGGTCAAAGACATTTCGACCTCGCGCCGGCTGAGCTTATACTCGCGGCGAATGATCTCGATAATATCATTGACGGTATTCTCGCCGTCGCAGGCTCTCCAGACGCTGGAACCGATGTCATCGAGTTCCACCTTCTGCTTCGGTGGCACCATAAACAGCCAGCCCATGGCCTCCCCAACCCAGTCGTCTCTGCGGTCCATGGCGACGACGATTTCGCCATTATCCTTTTCAGCCCACTGCAGCAGCGGGTTGCGTATTGGTACTGCATTCATTGACTGCTCGCGTGTCAGCTTTGGTTCAGGCTGTCTCAGCCCGACACGCACGAGAAGCTTGTTGAAAATGTCTAATACTCCCACGCCAGACGCTCCCTGTCTATGCTTCGAGACGTTTCGCTCCGCCTGCAGGCCGCCTGCTCCACCTGGAGGTCGGAAGCGGATCAATTTCTCGGACGTTTTCGGCCCTTCCGGCTTTTGTAGTCAGTATAGCAATTTCTGGCGGGCAATTAAAACGGGCCCGTGTCCCGGAACCAACACCGCGGCTGACATAGGCCATGGTGTCGCCGGCAATCCTCATTAGTCCTGAGGCCCGGCGGCGGTCACGCCACACCGGTGCCCACGGAGAGCCTATTCCTGGAAGCTGGATCTGGCCGCCGTGGGTGTGGCCGCACAGGATCAGATCCGCCCACTGCGCCTGCGGGTAGTCGAAAATATCCGGGCTATGCGACAGCAGAATCTTCAGATCACCCTCGGGCGCACCCTCCAGTGCCGCATCAAGATCGTCCAGACCGCACGATGGATCGCCGACGCCAACAATCACCACACTCTTGCCGTTTATGTCCAGCTCGTGATGCGTATTATAAAGAAGATTGATCCCGATGTCCTCCATCGTTTCCATCCACGCATCAATGGAGACTTTCCCGGGGGCCGACTTCCCGGAGGACAGGCCAAGTGTGAAATCACGGTCGTGATTGCCAAACACCATATACACACCGTACCGTGCCTGCAGCGGCTCCAGCACCCCGGCCGCCTCCTGCAGATAATACGACCGGTGCGCGACATCCCCCGCAATGAAGACGATCTCAGGAGACGCCTTCACCACCCGTTTCACAGCCTCTTCGGCGATACGCACAGCACCACCGTCATCCCGGACATGCGTATCCGAAAACATGGCCATGCTCAGCCCCTGAAGCTCCGGGGGCAGGTCATCAATTTTTATCTCAATACGCTCAGTTTGCAGGCGGTTTGGCTCGACCCAGTGGACGTAGTAGATAAACGCGACGAAGGCAGCCACCAGCGCCCACAGGATAATGCTAGTCACTATCATCGTCTGCTTCTTTCTGTTGCTGGTTTTGCTGTATGAGTGGGGGCACGGTTGTCTGGTTGAGCTGGCGGATGGTTACGGCCCACAGTCCAATGGTGATGAGAACGGATAGAATCGCGGCGGCGGCGGTGGGGCCCTCGAATTTCGCCGCCTCGACGCCGAACGGCTCTGTGCTTACTTCAAGCATGGGCCCGCCGGCGTAGGTTGAAACGACGATCATCGAGCCGATGCTTGCCAGCAGCGCCGCCCAGAAGCTCAGAAGCATGTTTCGCAGCTCGGAGGCCGATGCCGAACACGCCCGGCCCCGTATGTACACCATGACACTGATCACGGCGCCCGCGCCGATTGCAACAGCGATAAGCTGGTACCATTCGCTCCATACAATTGTCATTTATGTCCAATCACCATTCCAGATGTCGCTGTAATCTGCATACTGTTTTTGCACAGGAGCTTTCACACCCAGCAGTCCCGCCGTCACCGCCCCCACCAGTCCAAATCCTGGCACCGTCCCCAGATTCTGCATCTGCTGGTGTGGCGAATGAAGAATCAGGGGAACGTATTCACGGGAATGATCCGTGCCTGCGGTCGTCGGATCGCATCCGTGATCCGCGGTGATGAGAAGGTATTCGTCCTCTTCAAGTGTATCCACTGCGCGCCCGAGCCATTCATCAAACTCCGCAAGCGCCGCGGCGTAACCATCGGCATCGTTGCGGTGTCCATAGCGCATGTCAAAATCAACCAGGTTGGCAAATATTACATCACACCGGCCCCGGACTCTGAGTTTCTGGATGGTTTTCATGCCATCGGCGTTATCGGCGGTGTGATGATCTTCGTCAAGCCCGCGGCCGCTGTAAATCTGGCTGATTTTCCCCACACCGCACGACCGCAGACCCGTATCCGACAGGTCGTCAAGCACCAGCCGCTCCGGCGGCTGCAGGGGGAAATCTTTGCGCTCATCGGTGCGTGTGAAATCGCCCGGCTCGCCGATATATGGTCTGGCAATAACCCGGGCGACCCCGTGTTCGCCCCGCAAAACCTCCCGAGCAATCCGGCAGCATTCGTAAAGCTCATCAAGTGAGACGACATCCTTATGCGCGGCGATCTGAAACACGCTGTCGGCGGATGTATAGACGATCAACTCACCGGTCTCAAGCTGCCGGGGCCCCAGCTTTTCGATGATCTCGGTGCCGGAAGCCGGTTTATTACCGATCACATCCCGTCCACATTGACGGCTGAATTCGCTGATGAGTTCGTCGGGAAAACCGTCAGGATACGTCGGGAAAGGCATGGTGGTCACCAGGCCCATGAGCTCCCAGTGGCCGGTGAGGGTGTCTTTTCCCGCGGAGAGCTCCTGCAGCCGGGCGACACACGAGGGGTGTCGTTGTGGCGCCGGGAGTTCGTGGACGCCCTCGATGGCACCGAGACCGAGACTGACCAGCGTGGGAAGCGCAACTCCCGTCTCGGCGACCACATGCCCGAGCGTGTCGCTGCCGGAATCGTTGTATTCAGCGGCATCGGGCGCCGCGCCGATGCCGAGGCTGTCAAGAACGATGAGAACGACGCGGGCTGCAGGTCGCTGCAGGTTCAGTGCACCCCCACTCGGACCTCATAACCCTTCCTGCGGAGTATTTCCGTCAGCGCCTCGGCCTTCTCACGGGTCGAATATGTCGCCACATTGACGCGGCTGTACATCTGGTCGCCAATCGGGACCTGTGTGATAAACGGATCGTACCCGTCTTCTCGAAGCTCTTGCGCCTGCGCTTCGGCTTTCTTCAGGCTGACGAACGATCCGGCAATGACTACGTAATTTCCGCCATCTGCCTCCCCGGCTGTCTCACTC
>JBKHJK010000150.1:0-5825 GCA_046538215.1 Armatimonadota bacterium | reverse complement strand
CCGGTCGAGCACATCCGCCAGGACGCCGGCGGCTACATCCGCGACCGGGCGATGACGTGGGACAACGAGCAGGAGACCGACTGGCTGGTCGCCAAAACCGGCCTCGCAGGGGCGAAATGGATCGAAGAGAATTACCGGCGCGACAACTGGCTTTTGTGGCTCGACACCTTCGAGATTCACGAGGACTGGCACCCGCCGCAGTATTACACCGATTTTTACAGCCCCGAGTACGACGGCCCCGATTACACGTATCCCAATTACGGCTACACCGACATCTACCAGCCCGAGCATATCGCCCGCCTGCGTGCGTGTTACAGTGGCGAGGTGTCACTGACCGATCGCTGGTTCGGGCACGTACTGCGGCAGCTTGAGCTGTGCAGCCTGCTGGATGACACCATGGTCATCATCACCTCCGACCACGGCATGTATCTCGGCGAGCACAACCGGATGGGCAAGCACACGGTGGACAAGACCGACCCGTGGCCGCTGTATGACGAGGTGTCGCGGCTTCCGTGGCTGATGTACATTCCCGGCGCGGCCTCACCCGACGCCACCGACGCCTGTATCCAGCCCGCCGATATCCTCCCGACGGTGCTGGAGCTGGCAGGGGTGCCCCGGGGCGACTGGCCACAGATGGACGGCACATCGCTGGTGCCGGTGATGGACGGGGAGACCGACGAGGTGCATGAGTACATCTTCACCTCCTGTCACAGCGCGCAGGGACCGGGCAGAATCGAGCACGTTCCGGCGCTGGTGAACGTCCATTCGGCGGACTGGACGCTGTGTACGGGGCCGGCGGATATCTGGGAGCCGACGCTGCACCACCGCCCCAGTGATCCGCATTTTTGCCGCAATGTGATTGACAAAAATCCCGACGAGGCGGCGAGAATGCAGGCGGCGCTTATCGAGTTCATGCAGCACAAGGGCGCCGATGAGGAGTACATCGAAGCGTACACGCCGATTGGGTGAAGCGGGCGTATTTTGGCGCGTATCCGGAGGAGCTGGTGGGGAATGATACTCACCCACCAACATCCCCCGTGGGTCGGAGAGCGTTTAGAGTTTGATATACGGCAATCAAACATCCCCGTGGCTCGGCCTGAAACCTGTGTTGTTCGCAAGTTTCAGGTGGGAGATCGTAGTTTATCTCCCAGCTTCCAGCCCGAGTTTTTCATCTCACGAAAACTCCAAATGCTGATTGCCCCCGCAATCAGCTACGCCCGAGTCAATGCCCTTTGAGAGTGTCTGGGAGTTTTATGAGCCACTGTTATGGTGTGTACAAAACTCCAAAGGCTGGCGTCGTGTGCCAGCTACGGAGGTATTGCCACCTGTTTTGTATAATCAGACTCCAGAGGGCCGGCCACAGGTATCTTTGATGTGATTTCAAAAACTGCAAATTAGGCCACACCATTGGGAGGATTTCAGATGGACGCACTGAACGTCGCACTGGTAGGAATTGGAGGGCGCGGGCGGGCGCATGCAAACGCCATGGCCGCCGCGCCAAATATCAACTTCGTGGCAATCTGTGACATTGACGAAGAAGTCGGGACGGCCGCCGCGGAGGAGTTCGAAACCGAGTACGTTCCGAGCACCGATGAGCTGTATGCACGCGATGACATCGAGGCGGTTGGGATCTGCGTGCAGACGCCGCTGCATCATAAGCTGGCGATGGAGGCGATTGAGGCCGGGCGGCATCTTTTGACCGAAAAGCCCATGGCCGCCTCACACGCCGAGGCCAGAGAGATGAAAGAGGCCGTCGCGGAGGCAGATCTTGTCGCGGCCCTTTCGTACCAGCTCCGCTTCGGGCCGGTGTACCGGAAGATGAAGGAGCTGGCCGGGCAGATCAATCCGCTGCAGGTGATGTTCGCTCGCCAGCGTGGAATGCTCAAAGAACAGTACCTCACCCCCAAGCCGTTCGACGGAATCATGGACTTCATCAGCCACGACATAGACATGGTGCCATTTCTGGCGGGTCTGCCGCCGAGGGCCGTCTGTACGACACTGCGGCGCAACACCTGGCAGGATCGGGACGCCATTGATGTCATCGGCGCACAGGTGGAGTTCGGCGATGAGGACGATCCGGTGATCGGGTATATTTCCTCCTCCATGGGCGGCGGCGGAATGCCGCAGCGGCTGGATATCGTCGGCGAATCCGGCTTTGCGTATCTCAGCGGCAACACCATCACCTTCACCACCAGCGAGAATCCACCCGGCCCGCAGGACCGCCGGGATATGTGGGATCTTGAGTCGAAGGCCGAGGGCCGGGATTACACCGCCGACCTGTACGAGCACTGGGCGTCATGCGTGCTGGACCGCAGCAGGGACCTCGCCCCGGCCGCGAGCTATGAGGACGGCTACAACGCCCTGCTTTTGACCCTGGCGATGGTCGAATCCGGCCGCATCGGCGAAAAGGTCGTGCTGGAGGAATACGCAAAGACGCTCTGAAGCCGCAAAGGGCGCGATCGCCGTATGCCTGAACAGATGAAGAAAGCACAGGCGCCCGGGAGAGAATCCCGGGCGTTTTTTGTGAGCCCAGAGGGGAGTGTGTCGTGACTGTAGGGCGGGGACCTGTGCCCCGCCGGCCGTTGCGCATTCAACACAACAAAACCTTCGCGTGCCTCGGCCCTGCGATTGGTGCTGTCTGTATATCGAATGAAGCTTTGACAGATGTCCCTTTTCAACTCAATAAGGGCCGCCAAAGGGATTTGGGGCGCTGGCGGGAAGGACCCTCCACAGCGGGGAACACTCCTATCAACAGTCTGTGATATGATGGCTCTGATACGGTCGCGTGGATGCAATGCGCCGAAACCGATGGGCACGATCGGCCATACCTGAGGCGATAAGGGAGATATTATGCAATATTCTGAGGGACAGATCGGGCGAGTGTTTGCGATCCGGCTGGAGCACGGTGATCCGCTGCCGGCTTCGCTGCAGGATTTTGCAGCCGAAAAAGGCATACGCGCCGGTATCGCGATAATGGTCGGGGGCGCGGATGATGGCAGCAGGCTGGTCGTGGGGCCGGAGGATGGAGCCAAACTGCCGGTGGACCCGATGGTGATGGCGCTGTCGGGCGTTCATGAGGCCTCGGCGGTGGGGACCATATTTCCCGACGAACAGGGGACGCCGGTGCTGCACATGCACGCCGCCTGCGGACGCGGACACAACACCGTCACCGGCTGCATCCGCGAAGGTATCGTCACATGGCACGTGCTGGAGGTCGTGTTGATCGAGATCACGGGCGTGAATGCAGCCCGTCTGGAGGATGAGGAGACCGGCTTCACGCTGCTGGAGTGTGGGTAGTAAGCGCGAGGTCTACCGGCTCAGCTTGCGGATCATGGAACCGCGCGAACGCTCAATATTTGACGTAACCTGCGAGTGAAGCTACGACCTGCCGAAGGTATCCCGCGCCGGTCGTGCATCTCTATGCCAGAGCAATTTCTTCGCAAGAGTGATCGCGGCGGGGTACAGGCCCCCGCCCTACAGGAACGGCTTAAAGGGACATCCGCGGGGCGGCTGGCTGGTTCATGCCGGACACCGCAGGGCCAGCGTGGCAGGTGCGGCTGAATCTCAATGCGGCCCTTTGCGCACCAGCTCCATCAGCGTCTCTTTCATCTCTGATTTCAACTCCGGCAGATCCTGTGACAAATCCTGTGTCTGGTGTTTGTCTTCGATGACGTTGTACAGCCGCTCGGTCATCAGCTTCTGGTCCTGGATATAGACGTACTCATCCTGCCACACACACCAGACCTCCGAAAAGGCCGTGATCGCGCAGTCGTGCAGGCGCTGGTCCTCACCCGCGATCATCGGCAAAAAGCTCTGGCCGTCGGTCTGCGGGAGCGGATCTTCGCCGAGGATATCCAGCGCGGTGGCGGTTATGTCAATTGTATAAACCCATTCGTCAATCCGTCTCCCGGCGCCAAGGCCCTCCGGATGCCGCACCATCAGCGGGACGTCGTACAAAAAGCGGCTGCTGGTCTTGTTGGACATGCCGAAATGGTCGAACTCCCCAACGATCTTCCCGTGATCCGACAGCAGGATGACCGCGGTGTCGTCGTAGAGATCCAGCTCTTCGATTTTGTCCAGAAACTTCCCCAGCCAGTGGTCAACGAGCGTCACTTCGGCCTTATACAGCGCCTTCGTGTGCTCGATCTGTTCGGGCGTCATGTCGTGGTAGGCAACGGAGTGCGGATCAATCCACTCCCTTCCCTCCCAGCCGGGGTCGTACATATCCACGTATTTGCGCGGCGTGTCCCACGGCTCGTGGGGGTCGAAGCTGTCCACCCACAGGAAGAACTTGTCATGATCGGCATTGCCCTCCAGCCAGTCCATGGCGGCCCGGAAGACCCGCGCACACTGGTGGTCCTGTTCGCCCTTGCGCCCGGCCTGGTTTTGCAGATACTGCCGGAAGCCCGGGCCGGGTGTTTTGCCCTCGGGCAGGTAGTGCTCGTAATCTTCGGGGGCCAGCGGCGCGCTTTTCCACCGGTCATTCTCCTGCCCGCGGATGAACTCGAAGGCCGACATCCCCCGGTGGAAGTTCATGGTCGGCTTCATGAGGTGATAGACATCCACGACCATGCCGGTGACGTAACCGCGCTGCTGGAGGTGTTCGGCGAGGGTGAGGTCGCGCTCGCGCAGGGGCCGCCAGCCGGAGTGATTCACATACAGCCCCTTCGGCTGAATGACACCCTCCCACGGGAATATTCGGTTTGCGGTACACAGCGACCGGCGCACCGGCACTGTCGGCAGGGCCTCTGACCGCAGGCGGCTGAAGACCGCGCTCTTTTCGGCGAAGCTATCCATATTCGGAGTTTGTGCGACGCCTCCATACGCGCCGATGTGATCCTGGCGGAGGCTGTCAATGCAGATCATGATGTAATTCATGGGATCTCCCCCGTGTGTTTTCGATGCTGTATCGTGTCATTCTTTTCGCTGGCGCCACCGTCAATCCCTTGCTTTTATCACACGTAAATTGCCGCTGGATGGCGCTTCCGAAAACGGCGATTTTCCGCCGTGAAATCCGGATACACCGCTCCGTGGCCATCTGCCGCCACCTGCAGCCGTGCGGATATGAGGCTGTGCAGGAAGGATTCCGGCGCGCGTTCGCGAATAGCGAGGTGTGGATACCTACTTTGAGGTATAGAGGGGTTGGTCACATGAACTGGCGCAGCAAAGGTTTTACGTTGATTGAGCTGCTGGTGGTGATCGCAATCATCGCGATCCTGGCGGCGATTCTCTTCCCGGTCTTCGCCCGGGCGCGGGAGAAGGCCCGGCAGTCCTCATGCCTGAGCAACACCAAGCAGATCGGCCTGGCGTGGCAGATGTACTGCCAGGACTATGACGAACGATCACCCACGTGGTGTGGATACTGGGACGCGGGCGAGTACGACCCCAGCATCGGGAAGAACTTCTGGTACGAGAAGCTCGAACCCTATGTCAAAAACGAACAGATCTGGGTATGCCCGAGTGACAGCAGCGTGCCGTACAGTCCCGGCAACGCCACCGGCTACATGTGCAGCTATGCGGTGAATCAGTATGCCATGAACAAGCGGCTGGCAAAGGTGAAATATCCTGCCTCGAAGGTCGCCTTTTGTGAAAGCAATGGCAACAACTACTACCGCATCCGCGATCCGGGATCTGACTGGGTGCCGGGTAACAGCGCATGGCGGCATAATGAGGGCATGAATGTCGGCTTTTTCGACGGACATTCCAAGTGGCACAAGAAGCCGTTCCCGAACCCGCCGACAAAGGACCTGTACTGGCGCGATTCCGACGTGGACTGAGCGCCTGAGCGGCCCGGTCCGCCGGCCTGCGCGGGCCGTGTGTCACAG
>JBKHJK010000149.1:0-5870 GCA_046538215.1 Armatimonadota bacterium | reverse complement strand
CGGGAAGACCGACCGGGCGGACTGGGAGAGCCAGCTCGACACGTGGTTTGCCCCGGGCCGGGACCTACACGAGCTGGATGCAGCAATTGAGGCGGCCCGGGAGCGACACGGCCCCGTTGCGCC
Organism: Armatimonadota bacterium; assembly: GCA_046538215.1. Lineage (GTDB taxonomy): Bacteria > Armatimonadota > Zipacnadia > Zipacnadales > UBA11051 > JBKHJK01. The sequence goes on along the minus strand of JBKHJK010000149.1, from coordinate 5,747 downwards.
CCGGCAGGTGATCTTCTCCATTCCCTACCCGAATCGCCACGTAACGGACTTCGGTGATGTTGACGGTGACGGCGTAACCGAAAGCCTCGCCACCGAAGAAAGTCGCAACACGGTCGCGCGGTGGTACATCGCCGAGGCCGAGCGGCGTTTTGAAGCAGCGGGCTTTCGCCATCTGCAGCTCTGGGGCTTTTACTGGATGGCGGAAAACGCCTCAGATGCTGATATCGGGGTGGCACGCCAGTTCGCAGATGCCGCCCACGCGGCCGGCAGGCGCGTGTTGTGGATCCCGTGGTTCATGGCCCCGAACTGGGACCGCTGGAGAGAGATGGGCATTGATGTCGCGATCATGCAGCCGAATTACGCATTTCTCGGCACTCACCGCGGCAGGATTCGGCGCAACAGGCTTATCGTCAACGCACGCGCGGCCCGCCGCGAGGGCCTTGGTGTAGAGATTGAGCTGCCGATGGCCTGGAATGAGCCGGGGGCATCTCGGCTGTTCCGGCATTATCTCCGCGACGGAGCGCCGGACCGCGAGGGGTATCAACAGGCAGCCACCGCCTATTATCTCGGGAGCAATGCGGTCGAGCAAACGGCACGATCCACTGACCCTGACGCACGCGGGATCTACGATGATCTGTGCGCCTATGTGCAAAACAAGACGGTGCCCGAACCCGACACACCGGTGCAGTGGCAGGTCGGGGGCAAAGAAGCTCCATGGCTGAGTGACCGTCGGCAGGACGAGGGCCATCCGGTGCAGATGGCGGAAGCTGTCGTTCCGGCACAGAGGTACGGAACCCTTGACGTGATGCTTTATGAACCCGACACAGGGTGGATCGGCGAGGTGACAGTGGAGGGGCAGTCAGCGACAGGCACCGGGTGGCAGCCGGTCGGATGGGCCATGCGTGCGCAGAAAAACGGGCGAGACGGGCCGTTTCAGGTTGTGACAGTTCCGCTGGCAGGCACGTGGGAACGATTGCGCGTTCTTTTCGGCGGCGACGGGGATCCATCGGTGTCAGAACTTGCACTGCAGCCGCCGCTGTTCGACAGAGCCACCCACCTCGCCCACGGCGCGTCATACACGTTCAGCCACACCTGCGAGGCGAAGTACCCCGACAGTGGAGGAGAACTGACAGACGGGCGGATCCCCGAGACCGGCTTCCCCTCGGGCGAAACCGTCGGGTGGCAGGGCCCGCAGGTAAGCATCACCTTTGATCTGCAGGAGCCCACCCCCATGACGCACGCAGAGGTACACCTGCAGGGAGGGTCCTACGCGGCGGTCAACTGGCCGCGGTCGGCGATCATGCTGGTATCAAACGAGAAGCCGGTCCGGCGTATCTCCGGATTGGGTGCGCTCCCGGAGGAGGCTGAGTGGGTCGGAGCCGGGCACGTGGTAATTGATCGCGAGCGTTCAGTGCATGATCTGGACGGGCATCTGACCTTCCGCCCGGAAGAACCGCTGCAGCGCCGGTATGTCACCTTTGTGCTCGAACCACTGGGACACCTGATGATCTCGGAGATTCGCATTTTTGACGGCGAGGAGAATATCGCGGCGGGGCGTGATTATTCCGCACTGCCATCTCCAACGCCCCGGCAGGAAGCCGGGATGTATCCGGACGATGGATATAAGCTCACCGACGGACGCATCACGGGCTTTTCCCGGCGTGACGTTGTGGGGTGGCGCGATAATGAGGAGCGGATCGCGGTTGTGGACCTGCAGCACACCTGTCGGGTGGATGAGGTACTGGTGTGGACGATGACCGGATCACGCTACGCCATCTACCCACTCGCCGAGGCGAAGGTGGCGCTTTCCGAGGATGGAGACGAATGGCGCGAGGTCGGCAGGGCCGTACCGCAGGACGCTCCTGGTGATCCGTCAACACCGTGCGCGTGTATCGTCAACACCGGAGGAGAGCCGGCCCGCTACATCCGCGTGAGCGTCCGGCGCTCAAGGAACTGGGGTATGCTTTCGGAAATCGAGGTGCGGGGGGAGATGTACTGACAACGCTGGATCCGTGCGCCAGCCTGACAACCGGCATTCACGCGCGCAGGGACAAAATTGTGTGCCGATGCCCGCCAGAGCAAAAGCCATCGCTTTTTCCATCACAGGTCTCCATTTCTTTCGTCTTTAGGTGATACCATGTCAGCAGGCAATCGCTCGGTCCTGGTCATTCTCGACAGCCGCAAAAGCACCTCGCGCCGGTCCGCTGATCACACCGTCTTTGCGGCCATGGACCATTTCGGCGTCGCGTGGGAGGTGCTCGACGGCGGCGATTACATGGGCTTTATCCCCGAGTACATATCGCCCCGCGCCCTCTACGTTATTGCACACGATGGCGGCGCAAACTGGCTCGAACCCGACGTCGCCGGGCAGATGGCCGATGCTGTACTGGCCGGGGCGGGGCTGGTGAGTTTCGATCGCGAGGTGCACAAGTGGCCGAACGCGCTTCGCAGATTTCTGCCGAAGGGTTCGGGAGATGCGAGGGCAACGACGGGGGAGCTGCGCTTCGCCGAACCATCGTTCATCAGCCTCGGGCACGAGTCGGGCGAAGAGATCCAACTCCATGAGGAGCTGGAAGTATTCACCCTGCCCCGCGAGAAGGGCTGGCAACCTGTTGTCAGGGATGGCGAAGGTCGCCCTGTAATAGGGGCCGCCGATGCGCAGGACGGGCGGATCGTGGTCTTCGGCACCGGCGAACGGCTCTATGATGAAGCGGTGTACGGGCACGTCCGGGGTATTGATGGGCTGATGTGGCGATCGCTGGTGTGGGCCGCCGCTAAGCCCTTCCCGATGAGATGTGTGCCCCCCTACGTCACCGCACGGATGGATGACTGCAACGGTGCTCACAGTGCGTTCGGCTACGTGGATGTGATGAACCGTTTCGGTATCAGTCCAAACCTGGGGCTCTTCATTGACGAGATGGGCCCCACTGACTGGAAGGCGGTCAGGCGGCTGTATGATTCCGGTGGTGCAGACTTCTCGATGCACGCCTTCCGTGACGATTTCTACATGGCGCGACCGGAGTACGAGCCATGGACGGTGCTGCCGGACAAGCCTGATCTTTCACAGGGCGGCACAAAAACGCGTTTCGAGGGGCTGTCTCTGGATCACAACACGGGGCTGGATCTGCCTGCTGAAACCATCCGGCAAAATTTCGAGCGCATGGACGGTGCATTCTCCGACGCCGGTATCACCCACAGCCGCGTGTTGAATGCGCACTTTGGAGAAGTGGGCTGGCGGGCCGTGCCTGAATTTCTGGCCCGCGGTGTGGACCTGCCGTGCAACAATTCCGCCCTCGGCCAGCTCTACGGCAACCAGCCTGTGTGGCGGCCCCGTCCCTATGGTATCCGGGGGCCCACCGGCCGCCACGGGCTGATTATAGATCGCTGCCCGCAGCACCCCGAGATGACCTTTGTTTCCATGAGCGTATCGCACCTGGGCTCACACATGGGCCTGGACATCCTCAGCGCCCGCGTGCCGTTTCTGGACGAATCAGATGTTCCGAAGCTCGACGAGGCCGCACAGGCGGGAATCCGTAATATCACCCTGGGGCTGGACGCGCTGGGATTTGGCGTGCTTTTTACCCATGAGGAGCGGATCAACGTCATCAGCCCGGAGGACTGGAACACGGTGGTCGAACAGATCATGCGCGGGCTGGATGGATGGGATTATGAATGCGCCGGCCGCGAGCACGTTGGTGTCATCTGCAAGCGCCTGTTTTCCTCTGCACTCGTCCGGGCGAACCTCACCGACCGGGGTCTTGAATGTGAGCTGGTGGGACAGACCGGCGGCCCATCGCCTCTGACGGTCTGGGAGAACGATGGAGATGGCTGTACTCGCCGCGTGACTGACGTGGAGCCAATAGATGATTTCGTAAAGCTCACCGTCTGACGCCCGCAGTCGGACCGTTTTTCTGTCAGGTCTTCAGATGCTGACAGTTCGCGTGTGCGGAGCTTATTGGAATACGATACGGCCGAGCAGCAGGTCGCCGATGTATTGTATCCGGTTCATATTGGCGTGGTCGGGCACGTAGAACCGGTCGCCCTCACACATACCTTCGACCATGCCCTCGAGCCATTCGCCCGTCACCACCCACGCCTCGTCGTCAGTCACATTGGCGACATCAAAATTGCCCATGCGGGCACCCTTTTCTGGAAACACAATCTGCTCCGAAGCCCTGATTACACATAGTCTCTCCGGGTCCACGCGGGCCATGTAAAGCGGCGCTCGACACCGGAAGACGCCGTTGTTCAGTTCGCTCCGGCGGTTGTAGAGCAAAAACAGCGCACCACCGTGCGCCAGCCAGTGCTGCTGGGTGTTGTAGTTGCCGAGTTCGGCACCGTCGTCAAACCGCCATGGCAGGAGATCCCCATAGTGGATGCCATCGTCGCTGGTCGTGACATAGGCACGCTTGTCGTGGCGAATGGTGAGCAGAAAGCGATCTTCGAAATGCACGACCGAGGGCTCGGCGAGGCCCCGGTGGGTATCCACTCGCAAAAGATTTCCAATATCCCGGCAAACAAAGCCTCCGTCCGTAATCTCTGCATGCATCACGGCGACGGCGGTATATGGGTCCTCCGCTGTTTCCCGCAGGTATAACGGGACCAGCACCGATCCGTCGGAGAATTCAAATTGCGCACGCGGCCAGGCAACCCGGTGCCACCGTTCGAGTGCGTCCGGCAGCGATATGGTCCACCAGGGGACAAAGTCATTGTGCGAAAAATCCCATTCGGTCATAATCATCCGGTTCGGCAGCGAGCACTGGCCCTCGGAGTCAATCTTCTCCATCTTGAATCCCGTATGGGTGCCCTCATCGCGCGAGAAATGCGTGGATCCAATGCCCAGGAGGCGATCAGTGTGCGCGTGATAGAAGAGATTGACCTTCGGTTTTTCAAAGAAATGGTCGTCACGCGGGACGCCAAGCAGGTTCTGGCTCTCCATCGGTGCTGTCCAGCGCTTCCCGAGATCCGTGGTGCGAATCCAGTGAGACGTCCCCATGTCATTACCCACAAGTTGTGAGACGCCGATGAAGACCTCCGGGGGCGCGTCAGCTTCATCCCGTGGTATCACCGCAAGATCGGGGGAAAACCAGCACTGATTATTCTGGCGGCCATGCAAAACGGTTTCTACGATGATCTCTTTGATCAGGCTTGATGTACTCATTGGTTGAGCTCCTTCAACCGTGCATCTCCTATTCAAGGACAGCTATTTATCGTCTTCAGGTTGTGCAACAGCCGGGGTGGCAGGTGAAACCACCGGGGTGTATGAAAGAGCCATAGATTCGCCCGTCCGGGGCCGGCGCTCATCACCGGGTACTCGTCTCACAAAAAAACTCGCCGGGTCCGGAGGTCATTTGTCCTGATCGAAAAAATCCAGCACCCACTGGTAGCTTCGCACGAGGCCCCCGATGGAATTGGGATTTTTGAGGGCTTTTTGCATCTTTTCACGCGGTGTCCTGTCTCCCCATGGCTGCACGAGACTGCCGTTGAAGGGCTTCAGGCGCTCATCAAGGGCTGCTTTCACATCGGGCTGCGAGGCTCCGGCACGCATATATACCCGGGCGTCCTCGACCATATCGTACTGTTTGAGGAGTTCATAGAGACTGGCCCCCGCAGCGGTCGGGTCCTTGATATCCAGAAGCACCCTCACATCGCGCTCTCTGCAGAACGCCAGGACCTCTGACAGCAGCGGCACCCGTGCGTCGCTGAATTGTGGGTCCTTCCAGGAGCCGGCGTCGAGGGTACTGATC
>JBKHJK010000148.1:0-5876 GCA_046538215.1 Armatimonadota bacterium | reverse complement strand
GTGGGGGGGTGGGGACCTGTTTCGTTTTCGCCTGCGGGGGAGCCTTAAAGTCAAAGAGGGTGCCGTCAAGGCCGGAATGGTATCGTATGCGGGTTACCTCGGCCCGTATATATGGGTGGCCGCCACCGTAGTATTTCTCGGTCTTCAATTCCACATATTTGCCGGTGTCAATCCAGGATTTCCGGACCAGCTTATCGTTCTTGTTTCGGATAATCACCGTATGCACGGGACGCTGCGCGACGGTGTCCTTGCCCCCGTACGCCAGAGACATGCCCTGATACAGCACATTGATACAGTTCTGCACATCGCCATCGCTCGCCCCCCCGGGGGCGGAGGGGTGGTTGATAACGAGGTTGCGGGAGGGCCAGTATTCCCACATCTGCCGCCCATCGCAGACCACCACGTGGCTTTTGGATTGACCGCTGGTGAAGGTTTCGATGCGCTCTTTGTGGCCGGTGTCACGATAAACCTTCTGGTGCAGGGCTCGCACGGTTTTTCCGTTGTTGATGATGTGGACAGTCCGGTCGGCTTCGAAGGTGACGTTTCCGCGCGCCCTGACAACGTTGCGCATGATTTCGAGCGGGTCGGGTTCAGCAAATGCTGAGGAAATTGCACAACCGAGAATGCCGATGGCGCTTATGAGGAAGCCAATACGAAGTACCCGGCGCTGCGGTTCTTTTCGTTTTCCGATGCTGTGAGGGCTCATGATGTACGCTCTGAACACCCTTTTTCGAACATGCTTCAATACTTCTCCTCGTGGGCGACAACCATGCCGGCATCAGGCCCCAGTGGCCGGCTTATATGGTAATCCTGATGATACTTGATGAGGTCATCGAGGGTACAGTTTTGTGTGGGGACGCTCAGAGTTATGTTGCCCTGCGCGGGCGCCGCAGTCCGGGTTACCACGGCCTCATCAGTCGCGGGAGCTGTTTCAGGCGCAGGCGCTACCCCCGGTATGGGCATTGAGGTGGCAAATACCGCGATCACGAGCAATATAGCGACAAACGATGCGGCGACCGCTGCTCGCGGGATGACGGGGGCAACCGGGCGGAGATCACCAAACCAGGAGTTGATCGCGCCGGCAATGACGCCACTGCGCCGCTCCTGCAGCCCCTCCATCACCCCGGGCGTAAAGCTTTCGGAGGCAGACAGCGCAGCGCCCGACCGCAGTGATTCGCTGATTGCATGGGTGGAAGCCGCCCACGCCTCACACTCCGGGCAGTTTTCGAGATGTTCCTGCACCTCCGCCTGCAGCCCCGCCCTCTCATACTCCGAGAGATCCATGGTGCCTATAACCCGACGACAATCCTCACATCTCATTGCTATCACCCGGTCACTGGCATATCGAGCTTCTTTTCCAGGATTTCCCTCAACTGCTCTCTGGCGTTGAAAAGCCGGCTCTTAATCGTTCCCAGCGGTGCGCCCACAACCTCAGCAATTTCCTTGTAGCTCAATCCCTGCAGTTCGTACAGAACAATGACCGTTCGCAGCTTGGGCGAAAGCTCAACGATAGCGTCTTCTATCTGGGCTCTGAGTTCCTCGTTCTGTATGGTCTTTTCCGGTCCCGGGCCTTCGTCTTCGACCTGTCTTTGAACTTCGCCTTCGCGGGTTTGCAGCGTCTCGTCGAGGCTGAACTCTCCCTCGCGGTACGATCTGCGCCGCATGGTGTCAATGGCAAGGTTGCTGGCGATCCGGTACAACCAGGTCTGAAACGACGATGCTCCCCGGAAGTTCGGCAGTGACGTGTAGGCGCGGATAAAGGTTTCCTGGGCGACATCTTCTGCACGGTCGCGATCATTCAACATTCGAGCCACATAGTTATATATCTTGTCTTTGTATTCATCAACAAGCTTCTCAAACGCGTCACGGTCTCCCTGACGCGCGCGTCTGACAAGTTCCTCGATAGCCACATCGTCGAGGCCGGACGACTGTCTATCAGTCATCGTAGACGTAACCCCAAAAAAGGATGTTCAGGCCGCGCCAAAGTTTCACTCATCTGCCCCTCTGTCATGACCGTCTCCAATATAAATGTATCGGTCGAAAAGCTGCTGGTATTCAGACCACCTGTTTCCCGTCTGCAGCCCGTGGTCAATGACCTGCTGGAAGTACTGGACGTGGGCGTCGAGATTGTCGGCATAATGCAGTGCACAGGCCTCTGCGGTCATCGGCACTACGGGGGCCCCGTATTCCTTCTGTCCGTGATGGCTCAACAGGATATGGCTCAACTGGTCGGCGAGCTCCGGCGGGAAGCCGTCAATCTTTTCAATGGCCCGTGTGACCATGCGGTCGGTGTGGACGATATGCCCCACCAGCCGCCCCGTGTCTGTATAATCAATCATGTGCTCGGCCTGCAGCTCCTTCAGCTTTCCGATATCGTGAAGCAGGGCGCCGCTGATGAGCAGGTCCCGGTCGAGCTCCGGGTGTGTCTCCTGGACGGTCAGCAGTATCGCGACAACGCCCACGGTGTGCTCCAGAAGCCCGCCCAGATGCGAGTGGTGCAGGGCCTTCGCGCCGGGAGACTGGCTGAAAGCTGCAACGAATTCAGGATCGGAGAAAAACACCTCCAGAAGCTCTCGCAAATATTCGTTTTCCACCCGGGTAATGTAGCCGCTGATTTTCTCGAGCAGCTCGGTGTGATCCTTTTTGCCCGAAGGGAGGAAATCGTCTTTCTCGAACTCGCTCTCGTCGCACGGGCGGCAGTGATTGACGATAATCTGCATCGAACCGCGGTACTCCTCCACGCGGCCGGTCACCGCCACAATGTCACCCACCCGACACTGCTGGCTGATTTGCTCTGCGTTCTCCCATACCCGGGCGGCGATGCTGCCGGTCTTATCGGTCAGCGTTATGGCCAGATACTTTCCCGGCCTGGATTTGAACGGTATCAGGCTCTTGTGGCTCACCGCGAAGGGTGCTTCCACCGTCTGCCCCGGTTGGAGTTGTGCGACCATCTGTTTTGACATCTGTGGCGCTCCCCTCAGCTCAGCCTGTTGACCTCTTCTCCGTCTTTTGTGAGCACGACCGATCCAAACACGATTCCGGCGGCCTGCTCCGCCTCAGCCGGTGCGTATGCGGCCAGCCGGCGCTGTTTGACATCAATTGAGCGGCACAGACCGATGCATATTCCGCGACGGTGACGATCCGTAAAAGCGACCAGCAACCCACCGTCGGACGGCGCTTCGAAGTCCGTCGTGGCCGCCGTCAGCGATTTGTCTTCCAGAGATATCCAGCGCAGATTCACGTCGCCGATCCAGCGTTTGAACTCCCGGGCCCGATACGCCCGGCGCTGCTCTGTTGTTTTGTGCTGGACCTCACCTGAGGTCTTCAGCCTGTGGATGGTGACATCGTCGAAGTTATGCCATCCCCTCCGCAGGCGTCGCACATCGGGATCGTCCCCCAGCACAAGAATATCACAGGGGCAGGCAATTTCCACCTTTGCAGTCTTCAGCTCACGAGCCTGAAAGCCGCTGATGTAGCCGGTTGTATCAATGATAGTGTACCCGGCTCCGGCTTCTTCGGCATCATCAATTGAGCGTTTGAGGCTGCTGAGCACCGGTGAAGGGCGGGTGGCGGGGGTGACATCGCCAACAAAATAGAAGCTCACATCCGTGTCGTGGCTGAGGCGCCATCCGATGGAAGCCGGTGGACCAACGCGCGACTGGCCGACATCGGCATCAATCAACGCCGCGGTTTCATGGTCGGCCAGCTTCGCCGCCAGCCACACCGCCAGGGTGCTCTTGCCGGTGTCGGTGTCACCCATGATCACGATGCGCCGCGGGTGATCCTGAAGGCGCTCGATGAGTTCAAGCCACTGTTTGGAAACCCGGATCTTCAGCCTGCTGTTTTCGGCCATCTGCTGGCTTCGCCCCTGTCAGTGGTGCGCGGATTTCCCCACCAATCCCCCTGTACGGGATACGCGGCCATGGATATCCGGCGGGCTATTGTTCCTCGCCTTTGTTCTGGGGCGAAATGCCGAACTCCTTGAGCTGCTGGGCCATCCGGGTCAGCCGGTCTTCAACAAGAGCATTGACGCTGTCTTCGGGGAAGTTTCCGTCTTCGTCCCGCTCGCCGGCCTCCATACCCGTCAACAGCTCGATACCCTCATCAATCGTTTCAACAGACCAGATATGGAAATCGCCGTTTTCCACAGCCTCGACGACCTCGTCGCGCAACATAAGGTGCTTCACATTGGCCTGTGGTATCATGACGCCCTGTTCGCCGGTCAGTCCCATGGCCCTGCAGGTCATATAGAAGCCCTCGATCTTTTCGTTCACGCCACCAATGGCCTGGACCTCGCCCTTCTGGTTGACAGACCCGGTTACTGCAATGCCCTGCTTGATGGGCACTTCGGCGACGCTGGAGAGGATGGCGTACAGCTCGGTCGAGGAGGCCGAGTCGCCATCCATTTCGCTGTACATCTGCTCGAATGACAGGCTGGCGGCGAGTGAAATGGGCTGGTTCTGGGCGTAGCGCTGGCCCAGATATCCGGTGAGGGTTAAAACACCCTTATCATGGATCCGGCCGGTGAGCTTTGCCTCGCGGTCTATGCTCACGGCTCCTTCACGCCCGAGATAGCTCTGGCAGGTGATCCGCCCGGGCTTGCCGAAGATGTAATCTCCCAGCGGAACAACAGCCAGACCGTTAATCTGCCCGACTGTCTCCCCCTCGACATCTACCATAATTGTGCCTTCTGAGATCATCTCGATGATCTTTTTCTCGAGCCGGTTCGACCGGTAAATCTGCTTCTCCAGTGCCGCCTTAACGTCATCAGCATCAACGATTTCGTGGCCATTCTGCGAGGCCCAGTAGGCGGCCTCCCGCACCACATCGCCCACCGCGCTGAAGTTCACCGACAGCTTCTCCTGGTGCGAAGCCAGTCGTGAGCCGTGTTCGACGATCTTCACGACCGCCTCAGGGGAGAAGTGCATCAAGTCTTCTTCCTCGCACAGGTCGGCAATAAACCTGGCATATTCCGAGGAGCTGCCGTCCTGGCGGTCTATTTCGGTGTCGAAATCGGCCTTTACCTTGAAGAGCTTGCGGAAATCCTCATCATACTGATAAAGCAGATGATACAGCATCGGGCTGCCGATAAGGACGATCTTGACGTCCAGGGGGATGGGCTCAGGTTCGAGGCTGACGGTGGAGATAATGCGGAGCTGGTCACGTATTGACTCCACGCGCGCACGCCCCTTTTTGAGCGCACGCTTCAGCGCGTCCCAGGCGAATGGCCGCAAGAGCACCGTGTTTGCCTCCAGGATCAGATACCCACCGTTGGCGCGGTGCAGTGCGCCCGGCTTGATCATGGTGAAATCCGTCACCAGCGCCCCCATCTGTGACTGGTGCTCGACCTCGCCGGTGAGGTTCTCGATGGTGGGGTTGAGCTCGTTGATGACCGGCGCACCGTCGGAGTCACTGTTGTCAACCAGCAGATTCACCCGGTAGCGTTCTGTCACTGGCAGGACACCTGTGCCCGACATGCGGGCGCCCATCTGAAGACGCGCCTGCTCTTCACCATCTTCCATACTCTGCCGCAGCTCCGGCACCGAATCCAGCAGATCTTCGGCGATGTCATCAAGGTGCTGCAGAACCTGCTCATTTTCACTGTACTTCTCCCGCAGTTCATCGAGAACCGGCTCTGTAACGTCGCGCACGACTCCCCGATCCAGGTCCATGACCTCCTCGCGGGTTTGCCGTTCCTCCCGCTGGCCCTTGCGCATGATCTCTCCGAGTTTCTGCTGCAGCTCCTGGCGCTTTTCTTCGAGCTTTTCTCTCTCTTCCTCTTCAAGGTCCCGATACTCCTCGGGGTTCATAACCTCCCCGCTCTCGGAGGCGGGAGCGACGATGAGCCCTGCGGGAGAGCGTCCGAGGGTGAAGCC
>JBKHJK010000147.1:0-5912 GCA_046538215.1 Armatimonadota bacterium | reverse complement strand
CATCCGTCCTCCGAGTTCGAGGACGTCTCCGCCGAGCTTCTGCAGAGGCTTTACGGCACCGGCATGCAACTGGTGCGCCATGACCATCACATTGACGAAGCCCCGGCCGCCGAAGACGAAGAGGCGTCATGCTGATGATGTTTTGTGCTGTCGAACAAAATTCACAGAGCCTGAGCCACGATGTATGAATTTTTCGCCGCACTCGCCGAACACGGCTTTCTACGAAACGCCCTGGCCGCCGGACTGCTGGCCAGTGTCGCATGTGGGGTGATGGGCAGCTACGTCGCTGCCCGCCGGATCTCCTATATCGCGGGGGGGATTGCTCACTGCGTGCTGGGTGGTATCGGCGCCGCGCGGTATCTCCAGTGGGCATACGGGTGGGAGTGGCTCGATCCGCTCTACGGCGCAATCGTCGCCGCCCTTATCGCCGCGATCATCATCGGGTACGTCTCCCTGAACTTCAAGCAGAGCGAAGACAGCGTCATCAGCGCGCTGTGGGCCATCGGCATGGCCGCAGGGATCCTCTTCATCTGGCAGACACCCGGCTACAGCAGCGATCTGATGAGCTATCTGTTCGGCAATATCCTCATGGTCAGCACCGGGGACCTATGGCTCGTGGCCGGCCTCGACATCCTCGTCGTCGCCGCCGGTCTCGTCTTCTACAAGCAGCTTATCGCCATCTGCTTTGACGAGGAGTTCGCCCGCCTGCGGGGAGTGTCCGTTGAGTTCTTCTACATCTTCCTGCTGTGCCTGACGGCCCTGACGGTCGTGCTGCTGGTGCCGGTCGTCGGTCTGGTCCTGGTCATCGCGCTGTTGAGTCTTCCAGTGGCGGTTGCCAATGTCTTCAGCCGCAGCATCTGGCAGGTGATGATCGTGGCCGCCGGCGTCTCGGCGCTGTGCACCTCATCGGGCCTGGCCATCAGCTACAACACCGACATGCCCGCTGGCGCCACCACCATCGTCATCGCCGGGGCGCTGTATCTCATCGTGCTCCTCGGCTCCGGCTTCCGCACGTGGCTCCGCCGCCAGAAGCGCTCGCCCGAAGAAGCACAGGACACCACATAGCCCTGGCCCCTCGCGCCCGGTAAAGCCTCATGCCGTCGCCATCTCCGTTGCTGCTGTGTGGCTGTTGTCGCAGGGAGAAACTTTGAGAAATGTTGTATGCCGGTGGACGGGTCAGCCTCAAACTTGCCGAAAGGCAACGTCCCTTCGACAGACCGCTTCATTACGACATGCAACATGAAACAATCTCAGAGGCCTCTTACCGCGATGCCAGCGCCTTGAGCGAATCGGCGAGTGTCTTCAGGCCGCACTGCCCGGTCTCCTGGTCTCCGTCCCACAGCGCGCACCGGAACCCGTCACATTTCCGTGGCTGGTGGGATCCCATGCGCAGCTCCGATTGTGGCGCGGCCTTGAATGGACACAACATGGACGACTTCTTCGTTTCCATGAATACGAGCCTCCTTATGCGGGTGCAACTCCTCTTCTCTTCGGCAGCCGCCGACAAATGCCTGCAAGTTTCTTCTCAGCGGTGCGAGTGGCCCCTGTTTATTTTCTCCCAGGCCCGAAACATTCAAGGATTTCAAGGTTTCCTGACGAAAAGGAGCCTGGAAGCACAGATGACATTTCTCGTTCACGTCCAATATATCCCGGGAGTGTGATCGTATGAACCGCCACCTGCTGGCAGTCGCGCTTACCGTCTGTGTATGTCTCGTGATGTCGGCAGTATGGGCCGCCGAACTCTCGCCACCCACCGTCAATATGCTGCAGTATCAGCGCAGCCCCGTGAACCCTCCACCGCAGGTCTCCGAAAGTGCCGTGCAATCCCTGGCACCCGCGGGATGGGCCGTCAATGACATGATCCCCTGCCAGCTCGACGGACAGGGCTCCCGCGAGCTTGCAGTGGTGATGTGCAAAACAGACGCATCGGCCGCGGGGCCCGATACACCGTGGTCGCAGATCTACCAGGGGCCGTCGAAGGTGCTTCTCGTCAGCGAGGATAATGTCACCGGCGGAGTGCTGGCGGAGTTCGAGTTCCCCGGGGCCGCGCCGAAGAAAGACGTGGACGCCAGTATCCCCGCCCCCTTCTTCATCATGGACATCAACAGCGACGGCCTGCCCGGGCTGTTCGTCCGCACCCGCGAGTATGCCGCCGACGCCGGTGACTGGATCCACACAAACGCCATCAAGTACTACGAGGGCGCCTTCGAGCATGTGGGGAAATTCGGCGTGCAGGAGCCCGGAGGCCTGTACGTGCTCGATGTCTGGGATATCACACCCGGTCGCGACGTCATCAGCCTGCACGCGATATGGCCCGAGGGCGCTGCACGGGTCGGGCCGTGTCAGTACCGCGCGCTGATTTTCGGCTGGGCGAACGGCTATTACGTGCCCGTGCGCGATTTCACCACAAACACGAAATACACAACACCGGACCCCGCCTTCAACAACCTCCGAAAATATCTCTGGCAGAGATAGCCCCTCCATACGACTACGACACTCTGGGGCCGTTGTTCTTGGTGTTCATAGGGGCCGGATGCCGACTGCCGTTTGTCAAATCCGGCCCACCTTCTACCCGCATGTTCGGGCGAACCAGCACAATACGCTGGGTTTCGGAGTTTGCTGGCAAAATCCCCTGGCCTGGTTGTTTCTTACCAGCCCCCAAATCCGGCCCACGGATAGCCAGCACATGGGGCCTGAACATACGGTCTCAATCATATCGCTGAACAGATACGGTCGTCGTGTGCCAAACTCCACGGCGGAGCCACAGGCGAGATGTCAACAATCTCCCTTCGCTAAACACGTACCGTGATTTCACGAAAACTCCAAATGCTGATTGCGCAGGGCGTAGCCCCGCAAGCAGCTACGCCCGAGTCATGACAACCCCTACTCCTCCAGCCGCTCCCACATCGTCTGACACGCCCGGAATTGCGCGTCGGCGATCATCTGCCCAAGCGCCGGGGTGCTGATGACACTGCAGATCGGTGTCGCCTCATACCCCCCGCGCCGGAACGCCTCCCAGGTGGGGATATAGCCCACCGAATCATTGGCCAGCTCGGCGATGAAGGTGTATTCAAACGGCGACCAGCCCTTGATCTCCAGGCCCCATTCGACGAAATACTCCCCCGGTGCCGAGCAGAACACCACGTCACCGATCCGAATCGCCTGCGTCTCCCGCGGGATCACCTCATCGGGGTCGTAATCCTCCAGCCGCTCCATCATCCGCTTTTCGGATGGATGCGGCTCCTCTTTCTCCCGCGCCGCCTCCAGCCGCATCTGTACAACCTCATCAATCGGATATTTCGACACCTGCAGAATCTCGCCATACGCATCAACGGATGCGCTCTGTGTTGGCAGGGCCTTTTCGGTGATGCACACGGCTTTGCCACCCAGCGCACGCCCCACCTGCACCGATTTTTCATGGCCCTTGCGCGGCCACGGCCGGTCCAGAAGATATGGGACGTGATTGATATTCCCACACGCCCCCTGCACGTACAGCATGATCAACTCATCACCGTAGGTCTCGCGCAGAAGCTCGGTCATGACGCCGGGGAAATCCGCCGAAATCTTGTTCCCGCCGGTCACGTCAATATGCAGCGAGTAGTTGCAGATGACCGCGAACGGGTCCTCGCCGTGATCCGTGCGAAACGCCACCACCCCCAGCTCCGGATCGGTGGGGCCGGCCGGACCGACGACTTTCTCCTCATCGTCACGGATCCCGAACTCCTCGCGCCCGTCGGTGTAGCGGAACCTGCGGTTGAAGGCGAGGCCCTCTTCGTGCTCCGAACCGACGTACATGTATGCCTCCTGCTGGGTCTCGGCGGCCTTAATGACAGCCTCGGCGATGAGTCCTGGAAGCGTCTTTATCCACTCCTCGTTGCGGCTGATATGCCGGTTCGGGCGAATCTCCGGCCCCGTGTGGGTGTGTGTCGAGCAGATCATCACCCGCTCGCCGGGGATGCCTGTCGCCTCTTCGATGATCTCCCGCGCCGCGCCGGAAATCTCGGCGGTCATGGTGATCAGATCACACGCACAGATCGCCACCCGCTCTTCATCTTCACCAACAACAACCGCCTTCGCCATTAAATCAATAATCACCCCGTCGGAGACCCGGGGGTGAAAATACCCGGCCAGCTCCGTCCCCACCGGTGGGGTGATCTGTACTTCTGCCGCTCCGACCATCGTTTTATCCGCCATTTTCCTGTCGCTCCTTGATAGTGCTGTGTTCATCAAAACTCGCAGTTCTGAAAAGACGCCGGCCCCTGTGCCTTTGTCCCCCTCTTTCATTGATGCATCCCTCTGCCCCATACCTCCCTGCGGGCCGAAATACATCCTTCAACTCCGCGCCCTGTGGG
Source organism: Armatimonadota bacterium (assembly GCA_046538215.1). Taxonomy (GTDB): domain Bacteria; phylum Armatimonadota; class Zipacnadia; order Zipacnadales; family UBA11051; genus JBKHJK01. The sequence continues at coordinate 1,560 of JBKHJK010000147.1, read as the reverse complement.
GGAGGAAGCGTGGAGGTCATGACTGCACCGGATTTGCGCCAGCCGCCACCATCTGCGGGGATTATTGCGAGGGGGTGCTCAAAGAAAAAGGCGTGCGGAGCAGAAGTCTCCACACGCCTGTGTACATCACATCAGATGCCGCCGTTCAGTCGCGGTTGGCGATCCAGTACTCGTCCAGCGCGTCCACCGTCAGCACCACGGAGGGCTTCATCCACTTGGCGTGGCCATCAAGGAAGCCGTAATTGGCGCCATCATTTCCTTTTGATTTGCTGTAGCTGCGAATTCATAGCAGGATTGTAGCCTGAATTTGATAATCAATGCAAGCGCATATTCAGGGCGGCCGGAGCTCGGCCGCCCCTGCTTTTTGAACGCACAGCCGCTGGTCGGTTACTTGGCGTAGTAGTACGTTGTCCAGTCGCCCCACACTGCGCTCTTTGACATCCACTTGGCGTGGCCGTCACAGAAGCTGTAGTTGCAGCCCTCGTTGTGGCGGTCGAAAATCACCCGGTCATGCAGCGACGTCTGGGTGGGGTCATACAGGAAGAAATAGTTCTCTTGTGATTCTCCGGCCATGAAGGTCTTCGCCGGTTCTTCGATGTCGGCGAGGAAGTCGGCGCTGTGCGAGGAGCGCGGATCCCAGCCAGAATTGCCGATTTCGGCGTCCACGAGATAGTAACCGTTGTACGCGTAGCTGCGCACCGCTCCACCGTCACTGGGACACACCCAGATCTGCTGGTTCTTGATGTACGGTTCCAGCACCTGATACCATCGCTCGTACCAATTGCCATCACCGCGCAGGGAGTACGGCGGAATATTTTCATCGTAATCCTGCACGTACATGTGCCAGGCCAGTCCGAGCTGCTTCTGATTGTTCAGACAGCTCGTCTGCCGCGCCTTCTCGCGTGCCCGTGCGAATACGGGGAACAATATCGCCGCAAGTATCGCGATAATCGCTATGACCACCAAAAGCTCAATCAGTGTAAAGCCCCTCTGCCCCTTCATAGTATCCACTCCTTTGATGATATTCGTCGTAACATATCAAGTATATCCTAGAGACGTCGCCTCAAACAAGACAGTTCGCAGGTATCCGGGGTCGCATACACTCGTACGCCCGCCTCATGACCCGAAAGCGAAAAGAGCCGCTCTCACGCATGGGACGGGCGGTGTCTCAGCCTCTGCCGTGTGATGATCCCACCGGTGGTGGCTCAGTCCCGTTTGGCGTAGTAGTATTTCGGGACCGTGGAATCGTCGGGCGGGAACTCGCCCTTCGATAACCACTTGGCGTGACCGTCGCAGAAGCTGTAGTTGCAGCCGTCGTTGTGGCGGTCGAGGGTGAAACGGGGCCCGAGGGTTGGATCATTTTTCTGGCTTGGCAGATACAGCCAGTAATACCCGTTTTGAGCCTCCCCGGCCATGATGGTCTCGGCGGGCTTATCAATTTCGGACAGCGTTGTGGCCATCTGGGAGTAGCCCCAGTCTTTGTTGCCCAGGTAATAGGCGTTATAGCCGTAGCTGTTGGTGCCGACCCAGGAGGTGGGATTGCTGTCACTGGGGCAGATG
>JBKHJK010000146.1:0-5913 GCA_046538215.1 Armatimonadota bacterium | reverse complement strand
GTACTGGTTTCAGGGCCGGTGGTTTGACGCATGGTTCGGCGAAATTCTCAGCAACTACTGGCAGCAGGAACGCATCCAGATATTTCAAAAAGCCGGGATCACCGAACTCAACCTCTACCCGCAGACCGAGGTTGAGGGATTTGAACCGATCCGGCTGCAGCATCCGGAGGAGGACTCTTCATGATCATTGACGCACACGCACACCTGTCTCGCTGGGAGGATCTCGGCTATCCCGGCGACGCCGAAAGCGCTCTTCGCATCATGGACCGCTACAACGTGGACATCGCCTGTGTCTCCAATTCCCGCTCGCTGCGGGAGGACTTCGTCCGCGGCAACCGGGTGGTGGCCGAGGCTCTGCAGAAATGGCCCGATCGCTTCTGCGGATACGCCGTGGCTCATCCGCAGCATGTGCAAAAGTCGCTGGCTGAGATTAACACGTGTATCAACGAACTGGGGTTTTCAGGCGTCAAGCTGCACACCAGCCACACAAAAGTCGCCTATCACGATGAGCGGTATGATCCGATTTTCGAAAAGATTCGGGAACTTGACGTCCCCGTCCTCCTGCATTGCTTCGACGGCGGTGACTCCATCGGGCCCGTCGCCAGCCGCCACCCGGATGTCACCTTCCTGTGCGGGCACATGGGCGGGTACCGCTGGGATGAAGGGGCGCTGGAGTGTGCAAAACACCCGAACGTGTACCTTGAGCTGTGCTGCTCATGCCCGGAGCGCGGTATCGCTGAATTCGCCGTCGAGGCCGCCGGGGCCGATCGAGTGCTCTACGGATCCGACCTGCCCATGCTCAGCCCCGCCACCACGCTGTACAAAGTCTATGACGCCGATCTGAGCGATGACGTCAAAGAAAAAATATTGTATCGAAACGCCGCCCGAATCCTCGGCCTGGAGGGATCACAATGACCATTGACGCCAATGCACTTTTCGGCATGTGGTCAATTCGCACACAGGGCATAGATGACCCCGATGAGTTCGTCCGCCACATGGATGGATATGATATTGACAAAAGCATCATCGTCACTCTGGCAGCCATGTCCTTTGACACGATCATCGGCAATGGTGACACCATCGAAGCGTGCCAGGCACATCCCGACCGGCTCATGGGGCTGTGTGTGGTGAATCCGAAGACGGACCTGACGGACCCCTTCGAGCAAATGGAGCGCTGTCGGGATGCCGGGCTGGTCGGACTGCGTCTGACACCCCAGCACCGCTACTCGTACTCTGATGTCGAGCTTCTGCGACCGGTCATCGAGCGGGCGGCGGAATACGACTGGCCTGTGTGGGTCTCGCTTGTGGTCGTGCAAAATACACCGTTCGGCAGCCAGCCTGTCACGGCCGTGGGGCCGCTGCTTGACGCATATCCCGATGTTCCGTTCATCGTCACCGGTATCGGCTACGGCGGCCGCCTGGAGGCCATGGAAGTGCTGCCGGACCGTCCGAACGCTTTCATGGACATCGGCACCATGCAGTGTGCCTTCGCCGTGGACCGGCTGTGTGAGGACCTCGGGGCGGAAAAAATCGTCCTGGGCACCGGCTTTGCCATCAATCACTACGGCATCACCATGTCGAAGCTGGAGACGGCCGATATTTCCGACGAGCAGGAGACCATGATCCGCAGCGGCAATATCACGCGCATTCTGCAGATGTGACGGCACACTCCGCTGCTGTACAATCTCATGGTAAAAAAGCCCACCGGCGGCATGATCGTCGCCGGTGGGTGCTGTTTGTGGCGGGTAAAATGACCGTCACCACAGCTCGACGTCCATAAGCTCCTGGCCGAATATGATGGTGCCGTCATAGTCAGCGCCGATGTCGGCAATGCCCTTTTCCATCGAGCCGGGCTTACACAGATCTGCACCTGTGTGGGTCAATATCAGCTTTGCGGCCCCGGCCTCGGAGGCCATTTTCGCCGCGTCCATGGTGCCCGTCTGTGCAGGACCCTCCCCATCCACGTCCATGATCTCCTGGTGGTTCCAGCAGTTAGCCATGAAGACGTCGCTGCCGGGCGAAAGCTGCGCGATCTGTTCACACGGCTCGGTGTCGCCGGCGAAGAATATTGTCCCACCATCTGTTTCCACGCGGAACGCCAGAGATTTCAGCCACGGGCCCACGTGCTCGGCGTGTCCGGCAGTCACCCTAAAATTGTCCTCCTCGACGACATCCCCGGGCTTGAGATCCGTCACATTCCATTCCGGCGCCGGCCGGGGCATCTCGCCACCACGGTTCACATACACCGCATGACTCGTGGGATGATTCACCCGGGCGGTCCAGTCATCCACGAAGGCGCCATCTTCGCCGAAAAGCTTCTCGGTGATCGCTGCCGTGGGCTCCGGGCCGTAGATATCCAAGATTTTCTCCTCCCCGATGCTCTGGTCCCAGCGGCTGAGGAAGAAGGCCGGGAAGCCCGCATTGTGGTCGAAATGATGGTGGGTGAAAAACAGATAGTCAATGTCGGTCGGCCACAGCCCCGCCCGCACCATTTTATAGGCAGTTGCAGGCCCGCAGTCTATCAGGATTTGCTCATCATCCAGATCCAGCACATAGGCCGTGCCAAAGCGCTCTTTCGCCGGCGTGGGCACACCTGTGCCAAGTAGATGCAGTGTTGCCATATCTGAATCCCTCCGTGGTGGTCTCCATGTTCGGCTCTGCTCTTCCTTCGCCACGGGCGTATCCTTCCCCTTGCTACACCAACACATGCCGCGGCACCGACGCGTGCGGCGCGATCCCGTTACATAAATGTTACACTCCTGACATCATGTATTTGGGTTCGCGGACCGATATTAAGGATATACTATATATACATTCTGCTTTCTTTGCTGCAGAACCGGAGATGAGTCTTATGGCTACAGCATTCATCAAAATAAGCCATCGGTTTCCTGTTCCCCGGAACTACTCATGTGAAGACGCGGGCTGGGAGGACGCCCGGCGGATCGTAAAGAAACCCGAGAAGAATAGTTCCGAAGACATTCGTGCCGGCGATAATCCTGAAGGTGCGGCTGCGTCTCGGGTGGAGGATGACGCAATCTCGATACCGGTGTAGGGAGGGCCGGACACATCAGCCAGCGCTACGGTGAAGACACGGGCGGCTCCTGCACCTGTGCGGCGGGGTGCCAGGCGGGGACGGACCGCGTGACGGTGAGGAAGAACACGCGGACGGCACCGGCTGCCTGCACGGCCCGTGAGGCGTCAGAAGCGGTGGCGCCGGTTGTGTAGACATCATCAATGAGCAGCACCGATTTACCTGCTACCTCTGCAGGCCGCTGTATGGAGAAAGCGTTTTTGAGGTTATCACGACGCTGCTGCGGGGAGAGGCCGATCTGCGGCAGCGTCGGTTTTATGCGCTGAAGGTTGTCTTCGACCAGCGGCATATCCAGCTTTGGGGCAAGCTCGCGGGCGATGAGCACCGCCTGGTCAAAGCCACGCCACCGCAGGCGATCCGGATGCAGTCGCACCGGCATCACCACATCTGCATCATCCAGCGGCAGCGGCCAGTCGCGCTCCGGCTCTGTCGCGATCAGTTCCATCAGCAGGTCGGCCAGATATGGCGCCAGTCGCGTTCTCCCCTGAAACTTATAGGTGATGATCACCCGCCGCAGCGGCCCGGTGTGCAGTGCCAGCGCCCGCGCCCCGTCAAACGGCGAAAGGTCAGACCGGCATGTGATGCAAATCTGCGGAGGCCGCTGAATATTCGGATCAAATGGTTCTCCGCAGTGGGAGCACTGGGGCGGCTCCACCGGAACAATCTCCCTCGCGCACGTCTCACACAGTCCCACCTCACCGACCCTCCCGCAGGCCACACACGCGGGTGGAAATACCAGGTCCAGCATTTCTCGCATCATTTCGTGGATGTTCATGCCTCTATATCTTTTGCCGGATCTGAAACATAATCCTTCTCAAACCCGTCTGCGATATTGTCATATTCCGCGTCAGCATCTATTATTGATGTGCCTTTACTCATACACCGCTGGAGGGACCACCCAATGCCCGGTCAACGAGAAATCGCACCGCTTTTTTTTGTGTGCCTGATGCTTTTTGCTGTCATCCTTGCTCCTGCCCACGCCGCACAGGTGGAGGTTCTCGACAACGGCCTGACTGTGGCCGTTGATGAGAATCACAGCGCCCCCGTCGCCAGTGTGCGCTTCTATGTGAACGTCGGCAGCGTCTATGAAGGAGATTATCTGGGCGCCGGTATCAGCCATTTTGTCGAACACTGTGTGAGTGAGGGCACGCCCACGCGGACGAAGAAGAAGATTGACCAGGCCACCGAGGCCCTCGGAAATGATTCCAACGCCTACACCACCGCCGATCACACCTGCTACTACATCAACACCGCCGCCCGGTATGTGAAGGACGCTGCAGAGCTCATCGGTGACTACGTCTTCCACGCCGACTTTCCGATTGAGGCCGTCAAAACCCAGCGGGGGATTATCCAGCGTGAAATTGCGCGGGGGGACGATGATCCACAGCGCCGGAGCCATTATCTCTTCCAGGGCACCGTTTTTCAACAGCATCCCGCCCGGCACCGCGTCATCGGCTACCAGGAGCAGTTCAACAGCCTCGTCCGCGCCGATTTGATGAAGTTTCACAGGCAGCACTATGTGCCGGAGAATGTCATCTGTGTGGTGGTGGGCGATTTTGACGGCCACGAGGTCATGGCCTATCTGAAGGAGCTTTTCGGTGACGCCCCGCGACGTGCCGTCAGACGCCCCGCACTGGTCTCTGAGCCGAAACAGACGGCCTCTCGCAGGAACGTCGTCGAAGACGAGAGCATCAACCGCGCGTATATGGTGATGGGCTGGCCGACGGTTGATATTTTCAGCCCCGACCTGTACGCCCTCGACGTAGCCGCATATATCCTCGGCAATGGCAGCAGCTCGCGGCTGGTCCGGACGCTGCGCGATGAGGTGGGGTTGGTTGACAGCATCAGTGTCTATTCGGATACTCCCCGCTATGATGCAGGGGTCTTCGCCATTCCCGCAGTCCTGGCACCAGAAAATATCCCACAGGCAGAAGAGGCCATCAGGGCGCAGGTCCAGCGGCTGGTGGAGGGGGACATAGATGAAAGTGAGCTCGCAAAGGCCAGGACGCAGAAGGCCGCCGAGGTTATATACCGCCAGGAGACCATTAAGGGCCGGGCGGAGCTGCTTGGGATTGATCTTCTCGTGGCCGGTGACCAGCATTTTACCGCCCGCTATATTGACGGTATCAAACAGGTGACCGCAGGCGATATCGAGAGAGTGGCGCAGAAGTATTTTGTTGACAGCCGCCTGAATACCGCCATTTTGCGACCGCCCGCCGGGAAAACGGAGGCCGCAAGACCGTCTGAGGAGCCCTCGACCGCCCAAAAGACGATCACCACCCGCCGCCTGGACAACGGGATCTTTGTGATCGTCCAGGAAGCCCACCACAGCCCGGTGGTTTCGATGCTCGCGGGCTTCAAGGGTGGTGTGCGGTATGAGGCGCCCCAGAAAAACGGCCTGAGCAACATGACCGCACAGATGCTCGTCCGCGGCACAGAGACGCGCTCGTATCAAAATATTTCGAACGCTGTGGACGGTATGGCGTCATCACTCTCAGCGTTTTCCGGACGCAATACTCTCGGTCTGCAGGCACAGTGCACACGCTCCAACTTCGAAGAGACCTTTGATATTTTCGCCGACGCCATCGCCAACCCGGCCTTTCCGGAGAAGGAGCTGGCCCGGCAGAAGCAGCTCACTGTCGCCTCCATCGCGGCCCGCAGAGATAACGTGGATGCAACAGCCCACGACCTTCTGGCCCAGCATTTCTACACAGAGCATCCCTACCGGCGGCCGGTGCTGGGAACCGAGGGAACTGTGAAAAGCCTCACCCGGCAGGACGTTGTTGAATTTCACAGCCGCTACATCCGCCCGAATGCCATGG
>JBKHJK010000145.1:0-5920 GCA_046538215.1 Armatimonadota bacterium | reverse complement strand
GCGTCTTCCAGTTGCCGACGAAGCTGTATGCGCCCGGCTCCAGCGCCGTCATTACGTCGCTGACGACGACAAACTCGCCCTTGAGCCAGTAGATATTGCGCGTCCAGTCAGTGTCGTTATACTCGTGTACGCGCGTCTGAGTGAGGCCGGCCGAGGGCAGATCGCCGATTGAATCCAGGGCCGTGCAGGTCGGGATGAGCTCATCACACCGCCCATCTTTGATGATGCTGACCATGGTGTGGTCGGTGGTGTTGCGCACGAGGTAGTCACCATCAATCAGCCAGTCCTCGCCATCGGCGAAGTACTTGATGATGGCGTTGCCGTCATATTGCAGATGCTTGCCGCGAGAATATCCGTCCAGCAGGAAGTACTCGGCGTCTTTTTCGAGATTCTCGCGGTAGGCGATCTTGTCAAACGCCTTCTCCTGGGGGATGTTTGGGGGAGAGGGTGGGCCGCCGTAATATGTTTTGTCTTTCGTGTATCCATACACTTGTGGGTGCAGCTCGTACACATTGACGCCCTGCAGCTCTGTCCACTCTTCCTCTTCGATTGACCGGTCGTAGGGGTTCTCCCAGCCATTGGGCAGCACCCGGTTGAGCCACCACAGGATGCGGCCGTCTTTGTAATACCACACCGCCCAGTGCATATTGCGGGTGTACGGCCCGTGACCGTAGCCGGAATCTCCAAAACCGCCCGCGTCACCCGTGTTGTCACATATCCCGGCTGTGTACTCGGCGTGCTTGAGGACTGATCCGTTCTCGAAGTACCGGTAATCGTCTTCGGCCAGCGTATATTCGATGGTGTGGCGGGGAACGATGGAGTAATAGCCCAGAGAGTCCTCCTGCGGCTTCCATGAGGTCACCTGTCCCTCGAAGGCTGCGTGGACTTTGGCGAGATACAGGTCCATGCGGCTGTCCACATTGCCGTAATAGCGCCTGAAATAACGGCTGAGCCAATAGACCCCCATCAGCGGGAAGGTGGTGTGGTTCCAGATGATGGTGTCGTTGTTCTCCAGCCCGCTCCAGGCCGAGACGTGACGCTTTGTTTCATACAACGTCATCAGCAGGATGTTGGTGCATTCCAGCCGCTCCTCATCCGTAAAGACGGGGGCCTCTTCAAGCACGTCCCACATGGCGCCGAGCATGTCCGAGGTTGTCTCCTCGGGCCATGTGATGGAATAGTCCGGGTCCTGGATGAACCGATCGCCACAATACAGCAGAATGTGCTTTGCCCGGCGTGCGTATGCCAGGTCGCCGGTGTCACGATACACCTGCACGGCCGACCAGAACTCCCGCAGGGCGTGCTTGCCGATGGGTGCTTCGATCAGCTTCTGTGCAGCCTCCTCAGACATCGGCTCATGATCCGACACGTAGAGTATCGGTTCCTCGAAGACAATATCGGGGCCGTCCGGAAGCCTCTGGATGAAGTCATCAACGCCTTCGTGCAGACCTTCAACGTTGCTTGCGCCAATGACGATAACATTTTTCCCGCGAGGACCGTTATACGGCTCGTGGACCGACTGTATAACGTATTCACCATCGCCCGGTTTGATTGAGTTGATCTCAAGATACCTGTTGAAATAGAGCCGCTCGATCATTTTGTTGTTGTTGAGGTTACCGAGGGCGATGGTCGTTTCATCGGATTGCACGGTTCCCTCATAATCGGTGGTCACAGGGACCGTGGCATCGGATTTCTCCTCGATTGTCGCAGCGATGCGCTCACCGGCCTGTGTGTACTGCTGACCGTCGGGAACGAGTATCCGGCAGGCTGAGACGCCGTCCTCGACGATGGGTGTCGGCAGATTGAGATCACGGACCTGCTCGATGCCGGTGCTGCCAGCGGTTATGAGAACGGAATTGATGCCCTGAAAATCAATGTCGAGCTGCTCGATTGCGGCGTCGTCAACAAGCGCCTCAACCTTCCAGTAATGCATGGTGTAGATGTAGCAGCGGATTTCAGTGGTGTCCTCCGGAGCTTTGTCAATGATCTGGAAATGGGTCCAGTCGCCGCCGGCCGGGGCCTCGAGTGGCACCTGTGCGATCTCACCGCTCGGCAGAAATCGCATCTGCAGATGCAGGGCCCCGGTGTGGTTTGTGGAGAGCGTTTTCACCCACACCGATGCTTTGTAGTATGTATCCGGCTGTGCCTCGAACTGCTGCTGGACGCCGATGCCGTAATCTCCGCGCCGCTCTTCAGGGGAATCATCAATCAGGTGCAGCGCGTGATCCCCCGAACGGGCTTCGTCGGAGATTTCCAGCCGTACGTATTCAGATCCACCCCCGTGACGGCCCCATCCAGCGGGGAACCCGTCCTCCACCTGTTCAAAGCCCGGATTCTGCAGAAGCTGCCGGGCGTACCCCGGCACACATAGAACCCCAAAAATCAGCACGGCAGCCAGAAGACAATGGTGGCGTGGCATGGGTCTTGCTCTCCTTTCAAAGCAGCGGTGGCGAAGCACCGGAAAACTATCCTATTTTTTCGCGGCCCTGGCAGGTTTCTCCTGTTGCTCGTGGAGGGGAAGGATAAAATTTATGCAGGATTGTTGGCCGGACAAACCGAAAATAGTTATAGACAGTAGTTTGTGCATTACCATTATGAAGGCAGCTATTGTCAAACATAAGCGATACAGTTGCCGGGTACGATGGTTTCATAAGCAGCGCTCAGGCGTTCAAAGCTGCATTTGACGGAGGTGCGACAATGCGGCAATGGATTGGTTGGTCGGTGATTCTGACTGTATTTGTCGGTGCGGTTTCAGCCACGTATTCGCAGGAGGCCTTCGACATCGGTGCATCTCTGCAGCCTGATTTTTCCGAAATCGCGCTGCTTCCCACGCGGCTGACGTACTACAACATGCATGAGGATTCGGCAATTGCCACCTACACCTGCTGTAAACCTGACCAGGAGGAGGATATCCGCAAGGCCCTGGCGGCAAATGCGGGCTTTCTGGAGAACTGGGCCGACACGGACTTCGCCGATGACACCCTGATGCACAACGCGCGGGTAAACAGCGTGAAGGGAGACTTTCGCCACCAGATCGAGGCCCTGGCAGACCTGGTGGATTATTACCCCGACAGCGATCTTGCCGATGACGGCCTGTATCACCTTGGCAGGCTGTACGTTCGCGACAGGGACCATGAGATGGCCATCCGGGTTTTTGATGTGCTGGTCACGCGGTGGCCGGACAGTGTCTGGGCGGATGATGCGCTGATGAACCTCGCACGGCAGCTCCGCCAGCTTGACGACGAACGCGGTGCCCTGGCCGCCCTCGACGAGCTGGCGACGTATTATCCTGACAGCGATCACTGCGCCTACGCCCTCAACAGCCTCGCGCAGCAGGCGATGGAGGATGAGGATTACGCCTCCGCCATCGAGATCTCTGATGTCATTCTCCACCGCTACAATGCCTCTGACTACGCCGATGAGGCCCAGCTTCGCATAGCTGAAGCGTTGCGGCACAGCGATGATGCCGGCGGCGCCCTCGATGCCTACGTGGACCTGATCGAGCGCCTGCCGGGCAGCCGATTGAGCAACCGCGCGATGCGGGAGGCCAACTCCATCGCCCGACGCATGCGTTTTTCCAACAGTGAGGCGGATGGCCTGCCCCTTTACGATACCCGCGATCAGAACCCCGGCAAGGATGCCGAGGAGCTGTACTATCTGGCCAAACACTTCGAAAATTACCACGAATTTGCCAGCGCCATTGACACCTATCACGAGTTTGTCGAAACCTATCCCGGTAGCGACCATTACGATGACGCCCTGTACAACATCGGCGCATGCTATCAGAAGATGAATATACTCTTCCAGGACATCAACCAGGCGAAAGGGCCTGAAGATCTCTTTCGCCTGCAGGATGAATGGGAGGACGCCACTGGCGCCTACGGGACGCTGCCGACACCGGGGGATCTATCGGCCGTGGGGGACGCCACCTCCGCCTTCGCCCTGGTGGTCAACAATCTCGTGGGCAGCTCTCTGCGGGATGACGCGCTGTACCAGATCGCCAAATCGTTTGAAGACTCCAACATGACCGCGGACATGGCCTACACCTACCAGGAGCTTCTCATCCATTTTCCGAGCAGCGAATACCACTTTGAAGCCCTCATGGAGGTGCTTGATTTCTACACCGATCCCCACAACTGGGAGGCGGCCCAGACGATGTATCCCGCACTGGCCGCGGCCTATCCGGGCCATTTCCCTCTGTGGCTGATCGAAAACCGCCTCAATTTCTACACCATCATGCGGGCCTACAACGACCACGCCCAGTTTGCGTGGTTCGAAAGCCATGACCACCATATCCCGTATCATTTCACCATCGCCGATCTCAGCTTTGACGCCGATTTCTACCGGGCAGCGCTGTTCATGTCCGGTGGCAGGTATTCAGATGCCTTCAAGCTTCTGGAGCCGCTGGCCCAGATGCCCACCAACGATTTTTGCGTGCGGGCCAAGTGGCTTCTGGGACGCGGGTATGAGGCGACCGGCAGCAGTAGCCGCGCGCGCGGATATTACAACGACATCATCCAACACCACCCCCGCTCCGGGCTGGCCGATGATACCCATCTGGCGCTGGAGCGGATGGAGGCGGAATCTGACGATCTGGACACCTGTCGCAGCAAGGTCGAAGAGCGTGTTGGCCAGTCCGTAGAGCACTTCGATTCATACCTGGGGGAGAATGTTGTCGTGTTCGCGCCGTACACCGTCACCGCCCGGATGCGGCTGTATAATATGCCGAATATCTGGGAAAATGCGCAGGAGATTCTCAGCGACTGGACGGGAGTGGAGCAGTCAGAGCGCATTGTGGTGTATGTGGATCCCAATAACACACTCCGTCGCGGTGACCCCATCCACGTGCCCGCACGGTTGATCAAGGATCCTCCGAAATGGTCGCTGGGGCTTGAGCAAATCGCCCACGGAACTATTCAGCAGGCGCTGGCCGGGACATCATCAAAAGAAAGCGGTATGCTGATCAAAGGCATATCTCAGTTTGCCTCCGCGAGCCTGCAATATGACCTCGTCACTGAAACACGGGATGCCATCGGGTCGGCCGCCGCGGTGAAGCTCCCGCAGGAGGAAGTCAGAAAGACGCGGGAGAAGGCCCTGGAGCGTTTGAGCGAATACGTTCGCCAGGGGGCAGAGCCGGATGATATTGATCCGCAGGTCGTCTGTGGCATGATGTTCAAGCTGCTGGATGTGGAGGGCTATTCTCAGGACCAGCTCATTGACCGCGAGCCGTACCGCAAAGTTTTCCAGTGGCTCAAAGAGAATGCAGGCTCTGCGGATGTGAAGGGCTTCGCCAGTGCGGTGAATGTTGCATTTGACGGTGCAGTGACAGAGCAGTTGCGCCAGTGGAACCTGCCGGTTGATACTCGAGCCGTTCAGAAAATGCAGTAACAGCCGGAATATCAGCCAAAGACCTGCGTCAGAATAAATGACCGGCGTGTTGGAAACCGCCACAGAAGGGATGAAGACACACGTGGGGGAGAAGATCAGCCGACGGGAGTTTCTCAGGCGCTGTGCCGGATATGGCCTGGCGCTCGGGGGCATGATGTTTTTCGGAGATCCAAACGGCGTCGAGACCGTTACGCAGAGCCTCTTCGGTGCTGCAGGGCTCTCCAACCAGGAGGCCTCCTACTACCGTCGCCTCGCAGGAGGCGCGGTGCAATGCATGCTGTGCCCCAATAACTGCACGCTGCACAAAGGGCAGGTGGGGATATGCAGGGTGCGGGAAAATGAGGGTGGGCGGCTGTACACACGCGTCTATGGCTATACCGCCAGGGTCCGAGGCGACGCGATGGAAAAGAGCCCCTTTTATCATTTCCTGCCCGGAACAAGTACCGTCTCGCTTGGGACCGTAGGATGCAATCTGCGGTGTCTATACTGCCAGAACTGGCAGATTACGCAGGTGCGCCCGCAGGATTTGGAC
>JBKHJK010000144.1:0-5921 GCA_046538215.1 Armatimonadota bacterium | reverse complement strand
AGGGTAACCAGTCCCCCCCCTGCAAGAAGGGCCGGTCCATCGGGGCCGGCCCTTTTTGTATGTATGACCGGGAGAATTCAAAGGACCGGGGCCGCTGTTGACGAATAGTATGGATGGCAGATTGATCCGGAAAGGGGCAGACCTGATGCGCCGGTTTTACATGGTGATGATAGTATGTCTTGTGGCCCTTCCGGCGGTTGTGTGCGCCGATGGGCTCATCGTCGAGCTGTCGATTGAGAGTGACATCAATCCGGCGACTGTCAGCTATGTCAACCGAGGCATTGAAGAGGCCAACAGCCGTAGTGCGGACATGCTTCTCATCCAGCTCGACACCCCCGGCGGGCAGCTCAACTCCACAAAGGATATTACCTCCGCGATACTGCAGTCCCCGGTGCCGGTGGCTGTGTGGGTGGGGCCGGACGGCGCACGGGCGGCTTCTGCAGGCACCTTCATCACCTATTCCGCCCACATCGCCACCATGGCGCCTTCGACACGTATCGGCGCGGCACATCCCGTCATGATGGGCGGCGGAATGCCCGGACAGTCTGAAAAGCCCGACCCCGAGCAGATGAAGACCATGGAAAAGAAGGTCGTCAATGATGCCGTGGCCTTCATCCGCAGCCTCGCTGAAAAACGCAACCGCAACGCCGAATGGGGCGAAAAAGCCGTTACGGAAAGCCTCACTGCCACCGCATCAGAGGCCGTACAGAAGAATATCATTGATTTTATCGCCCCCACTCCCCGCGACTGCGCCGAGATGGCCCACGGGCGGACGGTCAGGGTGCCGTCAGGTGAGGTGACGCTGCAGACCGCCAATGCCACATTCCATCACGTCGGCGAGACCTGGCGCGAAAATCTGCTGAGCATGATCGCCCACCCCAATGTGGCGTATCTGCTGATGATCATCGGCATCTACGGCATCATTTTCGAGCTGAAGGCGCCGGGCTTCGGGGGCGCCGGAGCGGTGGGGATCATCTGCCTGATTCTGGGGCTGTACGGGCTGTCGGTTCTCCCGTTCAGCTGGGCCGGGCTGGGGCTTATTTTCGCCGGCGTCGCGCTGCTGGTGGCCGAACTTTATACGCCCACATACGGCGCTTTGGGTATCGCCGGATTGGTCGCCTTCATCATCGGCTCGCTACTTCTGGTCGAAACACCAACTGCGCCCATCTCCAGTCCGCTCATCGCGGGAGTTGGGGTCGGCACGGCCGCCTTCTTCTTCTTTGCCCTGGGCGCGATCATCGAGGGGCAAAAGCGGCCCGTCACCATCGGCAGGGAAGCACTGGCCGGACGGACCGGGAATGCGCTGGAGCCACTCGATCCCGAGGGAATGGTGCGCGTCGAGGGCGAGCGGTGGATTGCTGTAGCCGAAGAAGGTTCCATCAACGAAGGCGAGCGTATCGTCGTTATCGAAGAGATTGAAGATATGAAGCTGAAGGTCAAACGCGCTGAGTAACGGTGCCCGCACAGCCAAAAAAGAGAATCCGTTCATACAGGAGGCAGCACAATGGCCACGTTCATTATTACGGTCTTAGTCATCGTTTTTCTTGTTCTTCTGGGTGGTATCAAGGTGGTGCGCGAATACGAACGGGGTGTTATTTTCCGGCTCGGTCGCCTGGTCGGCGCGCGCGGCCCCGGGCTTTTCTACGTTATCCCGATTATCGAGCAGATGAACCTCCTTGAGCTGCGCGTCATCACCCTGGATATCCCCCAGCAGGAGGTCATCACGCGTGACAACGTGACCATCCGCGTGAATGCGGTTCTTTACTTCCGTGTTCACGATCCGGAGGACGCCGTGGTGCAGATTCAGGATTACATGCTGGGCACCTCGCAGATAGCCCAGACCACGCTGCGCTCTGTTGTGGGTGAATCAGAGCTGGACGAGGTGCTGGCCGAGCGCGATCGCATCAACAACACGCTGCAGCGCATCATTGACGAACACACCGACCCGTGGGGTATTAAGGTCACCGCGGTCGAGGTGAAGGATGTCGAGCTGCCTGACGAGATGCGCCGGGCCATCGCGCGGCAGGCCGAAGCGGAACGTGAACGCCGGGCCAAGGTCATCGCCGCCGAAGGTGAGTTCCAGGCTTCCAAGCGCCTCTCGGAAGCCGCCGACGTCATCGGCGCACACCCCCCTGCCCTGCAGCTTCGGTACCTGCAGACGCTGGTTGAAATCTCGGCCGAGCACTCCTCCACCGTCGTCTTCCCGCTGCCGCTGGAGATGCTGGAATTTTTCGGCGAGGCTCCGGAGATTTCACGGATGCTTATCGGCGGCGAACCGGATGAACAAGCCGATACGCAGGAATAGACACAAGGCGCCATAGGAGTGCCGGAGCTATTGCAAAGCTAATCGCGCAGCCCTCCGGCTTTCGGCCAGAGGGCTGTGTTTTTTCATTCATAATTCGCTGGCTCCTGTCGGCCCCGCGTGTCAGCAGATGCAGACACCCCGGAGCAAAAACAGTTCTTTCATTCTCCGCAAAGACAGACCATACGCCGGGGCTTTGGGGAATCCCGCAGGGACAATGGAGGTTTTGCCATGCTGCAGCGTTTTGCCATCGTCATATCTATCGCCGTTCTCGCCGTTTCCACTGCCGGTGCGGCCGATACCGAGGTGCCTCCGCTGATGGAGCAGGGCTTCGAGAAGTTCGACCCTGAGACACAGATCCCTGACGGCTGGAGCTATTTCGGCAGCCTGAAGACGGCCACCGTCACCGAAGAACACGCCTACAGCGGCTCGTACAGTCTCAAGGTTGTTGATGACGACGATAAAAACGCCATCGGTCTGCGCAGCCCGAAAATCCCTGTCGAAGCCGGAGACGTCTGCTGGGTCGAATGGTGGTATTACGGCGAGAAGAGCAACAACCAGGCGATGTACATTGAGTTCTGGACGGACGAGGGCGGACGGCCTGAGCCTCCGGCGCGGTCATATTCGTGCCGTGGTGAGGGCGAGTGGAAGAAGCACATCGCCCGCTACAGGGCGCCCGAAGGCACCGTGGCGGTCAGTGTTCACTGCAACAGCTACTCCACCAATACAGCGACCGGTTATTTCGATGACATCAGCTTTGGAACGGGGGCGAAAGCTATCTACGACCGTACTCTGCAGCCACCGGTGGATGTCGAGCACCCGTGCGGAATGTACCGCGCGGACGATGTGAAACGAGCGAAACGCAATATCGAAAAGCACGAATGGGCCCGGGGGGTGTTCAACGGCATTCAGCACCGTGCCGATTTCTGGATGGACGTGCCTGACGAGAAGCTGGATTACTGGATTCCAGACCTGACCCCCTTCCGCGTTGTTGATTGCCCCAATTGCGGCGCGGGCTGGCGGAGGGCCTGGTCCAATCCCGATCCCGACCACATCAAGTGCAGGTCCTGTGGCTTCACCTGGCCTCACCCGGACTACAAAGAGACCGAGGCCGACACGTATATGGATCCGGTCGGCGACGAGCAGACTATCTCCTACTATAAGGGCGAGCCATCCACAGAACACGGTGCAGCGCAGACCGAACGATATCGCCTCAGCGGGCGCGTGCGGTACCACCGGGCGATGAAGCTGGGCTCCGCAGGATCGCTGGGATTGATGTACGCCCTGACGGGTGAGAAGAAATACGCCGAAAAATTCCGGAAGGTCATGCTGCGGCTCGCAGAAGTGTATCCACATTATCTTGCCCATGACTGGAACCGCGTGTATGAAGACTACTCGAACCTGCAGTCCGGAAAGCTGAACGGTTGGAAGCTCACCGATGCCGGGATTTTCCGCGAGCTGGCGACCGCCTGGGATCTGACCTACAACAGCGGCGTGTACAACAACGATGACATAAGCATCATCGAGGAGCGCTGCTTCCGGGAGTTTAACCGCCTGATGACCGCCACCAGCCCGCGCGGATGCTGTATCAACGACGGGCCGATTGCCATGGCTGCAGGCGCTCTGACCGGGCTAATCGTCGGCGACCACGACACCATCGCATGGGCCATCGAGCCACCCGACGGCTTCATCGGATTTCTGGAGGACTATTTCGTCCGCGACGGACACTGGTATGAAGCCTCGCCATCGTACGAAGGCATGGCCATGGGGAGGCTGCATATCACACCCGAGGTCCTCCAGGGATACAGCGACCCGCCATCGTATGACGATGAGGATCGCTATGACAATCTCAATCTTTTCACCCACCCGCTGATGGAGAAAATTATGCTGGCTGGGGCGTATTCCGAAATGCCCGATGGCAACATGCCGCCGACCAATGATTCAACCTTTGGCGCAAGCTACCCGGCCACCCGCGCGGAGATCAACTACAACTGGTATCCCACCCAACGCAACAAGCGCATCATGGCATGGGCGTATGGCGGGAAGGTGACCGGCGGCAGTGAATACGCGCTGTTTCGCCGCGACCCCGACATCAGCTTTGACGGCGTCGAACCGCTGTCGCTGGCGAAGGATAGCTGCATACAGCCGGGCGTGGGCTGGGGGATATTGCGCACCGGTGAGACCCCAACCGATGCTGCACTGTTTATTGATTATGGTCCCCATGGCAGTGGACACGGGCATCCCGACCGGCTCAATGTGATCTACTACGATTACGGCGCCGAAATGGTCACTGACATGGGCTACCTCGGCTGGGGGCACCCCATCCATCCGTGGATGCGCACCACGCTGTCGCATAATGAGGTCATCGTCAACGGCGAGCCGCAGGGACGTCCCCCCGGAGAGCTGGAGGCGTATTCCGGCGACGGCAACATTCGCGGCATTATCGCCTCGGCGCCAGACGTGTATGAGACCGCCGACGTTTACAGGCGCAACCTGATCTTCGTCAACCACGGTATCGGTCGCCGATATGTCGTTGACTGCTTCCATGTCCGTGGTGGCGAGGATCACCAGTACGCCTTCCACGGCAACAGCGAGAGCTTTGTGCCACCGGCGCTGGATTACGACAGCTTCGACGCCACGACGCTGGGCGAGAAAGCCACCGGCTACGACTGGCTTGAAGACGCGAAGCGGGCCGAGACGGACGATGCTCTGAGCTGCCAGTGGAGCACCGACCAGCACCCGGAGCTGTCTGCCCGGCTGCACATGATGGGCGCGGAGGACACCGAGTTCATCTACGGCGTCGCACCCGGCCTGCGCGACCGCCACAATCCCTTCGGCGAACGCGACCTGTACAAGACCCTTGTTCGCCGCCCCGGACCTGAGAACCACTTCCTGTCAGTGTTTGAGGTCGCCACAGATGACGGCGGCGTCGAGAGCGTGCGCGAGCTGCAGACGAACGCTGAAGGTGCCCGTGCGGTGGAAGTCACCTGTGGCGATGTCACCGATATTGCCATCGTCGCCGACGAGGCCGCAGCGGACGAAACCGTGACGATTGAAGAGTATCCCGCCCTGCGCTTCACCGGACGGCTCGGCTTTGTCAGCCTCCGTGATGGTGACCCCGTGCAGTTGTGGATGCTTGCTGCAGAGCATCTGGCGTATGGCGGTGCGAGCATCACCGGAGAAGCTGAATATGCGGGGGCTATCACAGCCATCAACCAGGAAGACTATACGCTCACGGTGGATGCAGATATTCCTGCAGGCAAACGCTGGGCCGGACAGCAGCTCATCGTCCGCGACCGCGTTACCGGTGCGTATGAAATGCAGGAGATTAGCAAAAGAGATGGCAAAACGGTCGTGACAATGGCCAATGAGCCGATTTTCGAACTGGAGGTTGGAGATGACTTCGTCATACGCCCGGCGGCCTCTGTCGCGAGGCTCGAGGAGGGGCTGTGGCAGTTCACCGGACAGGCCGCACAGGTTCAATTTGTCACGGAGAAGCTGCTGGCCGACGGGCGTGTCATAACCCCGGCCAACGGCACCAACCATCCCGACGCTGTCTATGTGAAAGCCGCCGGGGAACGCTGGCGGCAGTACCCCTGCAGTCGCACCACCTCTGAAG
>JBKHJK010000143.1:0-5945 GCA_046538215.1 Armatimonadota bacterium | reverse complement strand
GTATTCAGCAAGGACACCGTGACGGGCGACCTGCTGCGCGCGTTCGACTCCTCGCAGGTGCTGATTGAGGGGAACTCATTCGCCCACGCGGGACACGGCGTGGTGAGCTTCCTGCAGGTGACTCATTCGGTGGTGCGCGCGAATGTCATTCGTGCGGAGTGGTGGAGAAACTACGCGTTCTCCGCCTCGGGCCGCCTGATGATTGAGGACAACATCGTCACCCGCGCCCGCGACAGCGCCTGGTCCGCCGACCCCTACTCCAAGAACCTTTACGACGAGAGCATCTTCCGCCGCAACCGCGTCTTCGACAACCTCGGGACGCCGCTGAATACGAGCAGTTACATCTGGCGCGGCGTCTCGCCGACAGGACTCTACCGCTGGCCCTTCCGCGCCATGAACTCGCGCTTCTATCACAACACATTCACCGAGAATCTCGGCCCGGCGTGGAGGCTCGGCGGGATCAACGTCAGTGCGCACATCTTCCGCAACAACATCTTCCACCGCAACGATCCGCTCGGCGGCAACGTCCAGGTCACTCACAGCGACAGGATCAGCGGCGACACCCAGTTCATCAGCAATCTCTTCCGCGGGACGGAGCCGGGGCAGACGGTCGTGCGCTACGGCGACGAGTTCTGGACCGCCGAGGAGGCGAACGAGAGTACCCGGACCGTCGGCGACTACTGGTCGGTCTTCCACGAGAACATCGACGCCGAACCCGCCTTCGTGGACGCGGACAACCGCGACTTTCGGCTGAGTTCCGACAGCGGGGCGGTGGACGCGGGGACGCCGCTGGCGCGGGCCATCGGAGAGGGGACCGGCACGGAACTGCCCGTCAGCGACGGGATCGCCTTCTACGACGGCTTCGGGATCGAGGGTGAGGAGGGCGACTGGATCGCCATCGGTGAAGGCGACAACCTCGCGCAGGTCCAGCGCGTCGAGTTGCGCTACTACCGCCCGGCGCTGCTGCACCTCGATCGCGAGGTCGCGTGGACCGACGGAATGCCCGTGAGCCTGCCGTGGGCGGGTGAGGCTCCAGACCTGGGCGCCTGCCAGTATGGTGTGAAGCATCCGACGGCGGTGATTGCACTGGCCAGGCCTGTTGTTGCCGAGCCCGGCCAGCCGATCCAATTCAGCCTCGATACCCTTGGCAAAGATGTCGAGACAGTGACGTGGAATTTCGAAGACGGTTCATTCTCCACTGAGGAAGCCCCCATTCATAGCTATGAGACGACAGGCCATTACGGGGTGACGGCGCGCGTAACCTTCACCAGCGGCCGTCGCGGTCTGGCCTGCCTGTTTGTGAAGGTACCGGAGCGAATTGATCCGGTTCTGCCGCTGGTCGAGATAGATTTCGAAGACGACACGTACATGAACAAGTGGGGCTGGTATATGAAGTTCTACCGGGGACACCAGACGGGTCAGGAACGCGTGAAGAAGCCCGACGGGGAGGGCAAGTGTATGCACCTGTTTTACGGCGATGACAGGGCCAATTCCACGACCGCGCAGATAGCGCCGGGAGCCTGGAATATTGACGTGTATCCACTGGTGTGCTTCTCATACCGTATCCCGGAGGGTGTGCCGGTTGCCCTGGAGCTGAATACCTTCGGCGGTCCGGACCAGCCCGGCGGATTCACTCTCGGCGGCACTCCTGCACGAGCCGGGCGGCATGACGACCTCGGTACGTACACGCTGGTGGATGACGGGCAGTGGCATGACATCACCATTGATGTCCGTCAGGCGCGGCAGGCTCATCCACAATTGCAGTACTTGCGGCAGTTCCTCCTCCGCACCGCCTGGCAGGAAGACCAGGGGCAGGAGTTCTGGTTCGACGATTTCGCTATTCTTCCGGAAAAGTGACGTGCGTGCAAATGATGCTGGAAGTGGTTTTCGCTTTTCGGACCGGATGGACTGAAAGGATTGCGGCAGTTGTTTCGTCGTGGTAGGAAGGGGGGTCGGTTTGCTTCGCCACGGACGAGCGGATCACAGACGCCGGGAACCTGCAACGGTGTCAAAGCTTTTCTTATGTCCTGCACAGGAAAAACGAGAGAGCATGTCGAATGGCGAGGTAGAATATGATGTCTAACGAACGGAGGAGTGGTCTTATGAGACGCGGGTTTACACTTATTGAATTACTCGTTGTGATCGCAATTATTGCGATCCTGGCCGCAATCCTGTTTCCAGTATTCGCGCGGGCACGGGAGAAAGCGCGGCAGACGAGCTGTTTGAGCAACATGAAGCAGTTGGGGCTGGCCTTCTCGATGTATGCTCAGGACTACGATGAGACGATGCCATACATGCGGCGGGATCACGGCCAGTCGTTCCCGTATCCCGACCCGTCGTACTCGAACTATCGCGGCCCGTGGTTTGTCAGCATATACCCGTACGTGAAGAATATCCAGGTGTATAACTGCCCGTCGAGTTCTTACAAATGGAACGGCCGCTGGACCCATCCGTTTAACTACGGAATGAATCGCCGCATCTCCAACGCTCAACTGGCCGCAATCACCTATCCTGCGGAGACCGTGGCTGTTGTCGACTCCTGGGCCCACCCAGAATACGGCAGCTCGGGCGGCAAAGGCTGGGATGTCTGCGAATACTATCCCGGTGTGAGCAGTATTGGCTATCTTGATCCACGTCACAACGAGGGTGTGAATATGGCCTTCTGTGACGGACACGCCAAGTGGGCGCGTTCTCCTGACCCCGAAACCATGGACGCCGGCCAGGAGTACGACATACCCGGCGTGCGCTTCCATCCGTAATCAGGCCAGATGCTCATCAAATCGCCCTCCTGTCACTCCGCGGCAGGGGGTTGTTGTACGTGTGAAGACAGCATTTCATTTCGATACCGCTCCCGGAGGAGCGAATGAAACATGAGAGTCTTGCGATCGGCACCTGTTTTCATTCTCCTGGTAACGGCGATCGTCACGGCGCATGCAGGAACATACTACCTGGCGCCAGATGGTGAGGACGACGCAGACGGTGCGAAAGCCAGCCCGTGGCGCAGCCTGGAACACGCGTCCGATACGCTCCAGCCCGGCGATACTCTGGTGCTCATGCCCGGAAACTATCCGGGTGTTCTGGCTATCTCGGCAGAGGCCTCGGCACAGGCTCCTGTCGTCGTCCGGGCAGATGAGCGCCGCACCGCTCGTCTCACTGCAGACGGTGAGGGCGGATTCGCTGTGAGGGTTGACGGCGCTTCTCACGTGCGACTGGAGGGACTGTGGCTGAAACCCGACCCCATATCCGGGCGATGGCTGCAGGCGACGGACTCGTCATACCTCACCATTGACGATTGCCTGATGGAAGATGCAACCCCGGGATTACCCTTCAGCATCCAGCGATGCGACCAGGTGCGCATTATTGACAGCGTCATTCGCGAGCATATCGGCGGGAATATGGCGCGCATCGCCGAGAGCAGCCATGTGCTGATGGAAGGGTGTTCAATCAGCCGCACAGGGCACTGCCCGCTGCAATTTTATCCGGATGGCTCCAACAGCTACTTTGTGCTGCGTGGGAACGTCTTTCACTCCGCGTGGGGGCGCAACTTCGCACTGCGCGAAGTGAAGCACATCCTCTTTGAGAATAATATCATCACCAACGCCTACAACGGCGGGCGTTCGGCGAGTTCATACGCCAAGTACTGGCCCACGCCGGGGCTCTTCCGGTTCAACCGCGTATTTCGTAATCACGGCGGGCCCCTCAACGTTGTCCGCGCCGAACATGCGCGCTACTACCATAACGTCTTCGACGACAACGCTCATAATGGACATCTTATCAGTGGCAATTCCAACAGCCTGCAGGACGTGATCTTCGCCAATAACGTCTTCTCCCGCAATGACCGGTTTGGCGGCTGGACGCAGTTGCGGGTGCCCCGGGAGATAGAAAGCCTCAGAATAATCAATAACGCGTTCGTAGCGGATCGTCCCGGCCAGAAGGGTATTATCACGTATGCCGATGGGCAGTTCGGAGTAGAGGAGGCCAACGCCGCCGACGCTTTCGAAGCCAACCTGGACGTGGAGCCGAAGTTCGTGGATTCCGGGGTTTACAACCACGCCCTCAGCGCCGACAGCCCCCTGCATGACGCGGCCGTGCCCCTGACAACCGCCACAGAATCTGGTGAAGATACGGTCCTGACGGTCGCGGACCCGTGGTGTTTCTACGATGGCTACGGGATCAACGGAGAACAGGGCGACCTGATAGCCGTCGGCAGCCCTGAGCGGCAGGCGCGTGTGACGGCGATTGACCACGAGGCCGCGACACTGACGCTGGACCGTCCCCTGCGCTGGGAGGCGGGCGAGGCAGTGAGCCTGGCGTGGTCGGGCGAGGGTCCTGACGTAGGTGTGTACGAGCACGGAAACAGTGGCCGTCCAAACGTCCAGGTGGTCGTGGA
This sequence comes from Armatimonadota bacterium, assembly GCA_046538215.1. GTDB lineage: Bacteria > Armatimonadota > Zipacnadia > Zipacnadales > UBA11051 > JBKHJK01. The sequence goes on along the minus strand of JBKHJK010000143.1, from coordinate 1,555 downwards.
GCCGTTCGAGGTGCGGCCCGGTGACGCGGTGACTATCCGCGCAATCTGTCACGGGGCGATTGAACCCGTCCAGGTGCGCTGGCAGCTCGGTGATGGAACGGTCGGCGAAGGCATGGAGCTGACCCACACATACACTGAACAGTACGATTACGCGATCCGCGTCAGTGTGACCGACGGGTCGGGACTGGTGCACCGGGGTGTCGGCTATGTGGTGGTCGCCGAGCCGCGTGACCCGTCACAGCCCATGGTGCACACCACCTGGGAACCCGATGATGAGACGGCGTGGTGGCTGTGGAAGAGCTACCGACCCTTCCCGGCGGCCTATAGGGAAATTTCGGACGAGGAGTCCGGAGAGGCTTTTCGCCATGTCTATGCACCAGAAGACGGCGGGAGGCTCCCGACGCAGATCCACCCGCGAGACTGGAACCTCGAGACATATCCCCGCATATTCATTCGCTACCGTGTCGGTGCGGGCACCCCGATAGCCATTGAGCTTCGGGCGTTCAGCGGGGCGACCTGTGTGGTGGCCGCCAGTCCTGCTGCACAGATCAACGAAGATGCACAGGTGACTGATTATGTGCTTGCAGATGACGAGGACTGGCACGAGCTTGAGATAGATGCAAGGGTCATCTGGGCCGTTGAGCCCGACGTGAGGATCCTCGAGGGCATGCGCATCGGGGCGGCGCCGCGCGGCGCGGTGACTGAGGGGCAATGGTATGATCTTGATGAGGTGATTATCGGCCCCGCCCAATGACTATGCCATCCGCCTGGCAGGGGGACAGTCAGCCCCCCGGGTCGTGATGTGACCGTATCTCCCCCGCACGGCAATAGAGCCAGCCGTGGCAGGTGGTGCGCCGTGCTGCCTATCTCACTCAAATTTCTCCCACGTGGCTGCCTGTATCTGACTGATGCCGGGTAAGAATGCAGGGACCGGCGGGGAGACGAAGCTACGTGGACACATGGAACTGGAGGAGGCGCAGATGCGAATTGCGCTGATGACGTTCCTGGTCGCTGCGGCAGGTCTGCTCACCGCCTCAGTGTGGGCCAAACAGCAGAGTCGGTTTGTCACAGAGGCGATGCGCAAAAACGCCATTAAAAACGCCGGGGAGTACGAGTGGGCCCAGCGCCAACAACAAAAGGCCACAGATGCGGCCGACAGGTGGCTTCAGCTCACTGACCGGGAGCTGTGGAAGCTGGTGCCAAGCCAGAAGCTGCCGCGTACGAGATATGTGAACAAGGAGTTCGGGTGTCCAAAGTGTGGGAAGGAAACATTCGCCCACGGAAAATATGCATGGCTTGTGAATTTCTGGGAGCGACCCTGGAAGATCGAATGTCCCAACTGCCATGAGGTGTATCCGAAAAATGATTTCCAGGCGTACTACGAATCCGCCCTCGATGAACATGGCTTTTTCCAGCCCGAACTCGGTGATAAGTCGCTGCTTTACAACGAAGAACACCCGGACCCCGATGATCCCCTACACACGGTGTTGGTGGATGACGGGTATGGCATGAAGGACGAAGACGGCCGACGGTATGACTGTATCGCCTATTACAC
>JBKHJK010000142.1:0-5947 GCA_046538215.1 Armatimonadota bacterium | reverse complement strand
TATACTGGCAGTTCGCAGCCCGAAGTCGGTGTAATAAATGTCAGAGGAGCCGTCGCGTCCACCGAAACCCCCGTCGGCGTTCTGTCGGGCTTTTAGGAATGCCACCTGCGCCTCACACAACCGTGTGCTGAGACCATCCGTGCCCGCCGAAATCAGCTCATCAAGCCGCTGGAGATAGCGCATCCTATTTCGCGTGAACGCCGGTCAGTCTCGTCCTGTCGGGAAGGATGCTGCGCACCAGAAAGCCCATCAGCTCCCTCAACGCCTCGTCGCCGATGTCGCCGCCAAGTTTCAGGGCCTTTTCCCGCAGGCGCTGATACAGAAGCTCTGCACGTTCGAATGCTCCCAATTTCTCGTAGAGGTCTTTGAGGCGGTTGACTGTGGCTGCCGAGATACCATCGGAGATAATATCCGCGATCTGTTTGTGTCCACCCGCTTCGAGCGCAAAGGCACGCAAAATTGTAGGACGCCTGGCGAGGGCATCGCTGCCACGGACGAGCTTGCTTTCGCAGTCGTCCCAGTCCTGCAGGTCATTAAGCACCTGGTAGGCCTCTCCGACAAATGTCGTAAAGCGCTTCAGGCGGGTCCAATCAATATTCGCATCAGCCGCACGAAGACCCGCGTACAGTGCAACTTCAAAGGCCGGCGCGGTCTTGAGGGCCCCGATCTGCAGGGCGTCGCGCGGTGTCAGTTCATTGTCGGCGCCATCGTGTGTGAGTTCACCACCCTGCCCGCAGCACAGGTCGAGGTGGGCCGCGGAAAGCCGGTCGAGAATGTCGGCAATACACGCGGGACTGAGGACATCTTTTTGCGCTGCGATCAGCCGGTATCCGATCCCGATGAGATAATCGCCGACATTGATAGCCATAGGGACACCGTGCTGTTGGTGCAGCGTCTCTTCTCCGTAGCGGTAGGCGTCATCGTCTTCGATATCGTCATGAGCAAGCGAAGCCTTGTGGAGAGCTTCGATGGCGACGGCGATTTCGCGCACCGCGTCGGGCACCAGCGACGCCACCTCACCATCCCACGACATCGCCTGCGTGCCATGCATCGCCACGGCGTAAGCGGCGATGGTCACGAAGGGCCGGAAGCGCTTGCCACCGCGCTTGAGCCAGTCACGGGCGATGGTGTCTGTGGTGGCCAGGCTGCCGCCCGCTTTATTCTGTTGTGGCGGAGGACACGCGCTGCGGTCGAGAATGACATCCAGCTCTGAGCTTTCAAAAATATCCCGGGCCTCGCGCAAAAGCGGCACGTAGCTGCGGTGCTGTAACGTCGCTCCGGCCGCCTTCTGGCCGAGCAGGCTGCGGCTGTAATCCACCTCGGCTTCTGTGTCCACACAGCCATCGGTCAAAAGTGGCACCGCCTGGTGGGGCACTCCCAGGTCCGTCACGCGCTCGAAAGACCGGTCCATCGAGTCCATGCACGCCACGCCGAGGATCGCGTCCGCTTTCCCCTGCATCACGTGCATGAGGGCCGATGACGTCCCCTCGGCGATGATGACATCGTATCCGAGACCCTCGGCCTCCTGCTTCAGGTCGTACAGCACACAGGCGCCGCATCCCGCACAGTGCAGCCCCACCGAATCATATTGACCCTGGCACTTTTCGGCGTCGCGGAGGCACTGGGGGAGCAAAAGCAGGCGCCGGTGAAAGGGGACGGACAAAAACCGGGTTTTCCACACCGCGTTGTCCACGGCGATCATGGCCCAGCCGAGGTACTTGCGAGGCAGTTGCAGCTCACCCAGAATCTGGTTGGCGACGGCACCGAGGTCCTGGCGCGATGACCGGTCGGTATCCATACCATCGGCGACATCGGCCGCCATCGCACGGATGGCCTCCCGCGTTGCGGCTTCCTGCGGGACGGCCCGGATGTCGTCGGTGGTACCGTCTGGATACCTGAAGGTGTCTTCAGCAATTGTGCTCATGATTTCGCCTGCCGCATTCCTCGCCTGCGCTTTCGTACATCAACCTGTCCGGCGCGTCACAACTGAATTATCGCGCATTCCATTTTTCTCAAACGCCGCAGCGGCCCTGCCCAGCGCCTCAACGGTCCACACAACCGGGTACATATCTTCATGATACCACAAACTCGCAAAATACAGGCCGATTGGCGAGGGCTCTGTCCACGTATCGTCGTCAATGCGCTGAAGCAGATATTCTACTCCTTCGGCCATTGCGCCGCCAGAGGCACCGCCTGCCGCTGCGAGCCCAATAACCACCAGTGCCGTCTCTTCGACCGAAGACTCCACCCCGGCCCCTCCCCCCCATCCTCCGTCGGTGTTCTGCACACTGCGAAGATAGTCCACAGCCCGCCGTCTGGCTTCCCGGACCTCCGTGGCCTCGTCTGTTGCGATTGCCGGCAGCACGCGGGCGGTGCCGAGGACCGGGTTTTCATAATTCGCGGCGCCCTGATTGCCAAACCACAGGGGCACCCACGACCCGTCGGAGCGCTGCGTCCTCAGAAGGTACTCCAATCCTCTTTCTATGGCCTGCTGTGTCTCTAATGACGCGGTAACGCTACGTCTCAGTGCCCGGATGGCGTGGGCGGTGATGTCCGGACAGCTCCGGTCAAAGGGCAGCCGCCCCCAGCCGCGGCAGAAGGTGGGCCATCCGCCGTCATCGTTCTGAAGGCGCAAAAGCCAGCGGACGCCTGCACTGACCGCAGCGTCATCCACGTTCTCTGTCTGCGATTGATGCGTCAGCGTCAGCAGCGCTCCGGCGGTGTCATCGGCATCGGGCACGCCCCCGGAATGGTGTGTCCACGGCCACCCTCCGGGTGCGGCGCCGGTGAACGGGTGAAGCGTCTCCATCTGCCGCCGCTGTATCCATTCCAGTGTTTGGGCTGCATCGGCAAAACCGCCGGAGGCATACAGCGCAGACGTCGCAGCGGTAGTTACCCATACCGACAGGTTCACGTCAATGGGCCAGCTCCCGTCCGGGCGCATCTGGTCTCGCAGAAATTCGAGACATCTCGCGACCACTGGATGCTGTCGCCCGACGGCGTCAACCAGGCTCATGGCGACAAATGCCGACAGTGGCACCGCCTCCAGGTACCCGCCGGATTCCGGCTGCATCTTTCCAAGGAGCCCCAGCAATCTGCCGCGCACCACACCCCCCAAACGGCACCTGCACCACGGGGCGTTGTGGCCTGCGATCCCCATACCGACGACAATGAGTGCCGGAAGCGCATAGCTGACCACCTGCAGCCCGACGAACCGAAACAGTCCTCGCGGGAGGGCCGCAAGCTCATAGGGCAGTGACGGCACGTCATTCCACTCGACGAGGCCCGCCAGTGCGCAGTTCATCAAAATCGGCACGGCAAAGGTGCGATCGGTCCCATAAATGCTCTGGATGGTCCTCGCACGGGAGGCCGAATCGTCCCCTGCCCGTTCGTTGAGGTAGCTGAAGGCAGTGTCTAAAGCTTCGTCCGTCTCCATGTCGGCCAGCTTCAGGGCCGCGGCGACCAGCAGGGTGGTGGAAAGGTTACTGGGGCTGTCGGGGGTGTCGCCCCAGCCCCCGTCGGGGTTCTGTGTATCCGCGAGCCACCAGCAGCCCTGCCTGATTTCAGCCGCATCGTCGCCGGTGGCCGCGACTGCCATGGCGCTGACGGCGGTGGCGGTTGCCAGAGCCGATGAGGACAGCCGTCCCTCCCAGAAGCCCTCCGGGGTGCGCATATCCAAAAGCGTTTCTCGCGCTTTTTTCACGGCATCGTGGAGGCGTTTGCGGTCAATCACTGCCCCGCCCTCCGTATGTGGCGGGCGAATTTCCGGCGCCACAGGCAGGCCTGGGTGTTGCCGAGGATGCGCATGACGGCACGCCTGGCGAGTGACACCTCTGCAGCAGCCTGCTGCTCGTAATACAGCCTCGGGACCCACCGGAAGTTCTTCTCGTAACATTCGGCGATCAGATGCCAGTTGCCACTGCTCATGCGCTCCGGCTCGGGGCGTGTCTCCCCTTTCACCGGAGCAAAAATGACCGGAAAGATACAAACCGGCACAGTCCGCAGGGACTGGACCCATTCAAGGGTCGCGGCGACATCCTCATCGGTTTCGCCGGGGAGCCCGATGATGAGGCTCACCAGGGGTATGAATCCTGCGGTGCTGAGCCGCCTGACCTGGGTGGCGGCGAATTCCCCCCACTCATCAGGTTCCACTCCGACCATCTTCGCTCTGCAGCTGTTTTCGGCCATCAGGCGACCCGAGGCCGTCTCAACACCGATGTTGAGCCATGAGGCCCAGTCGTGTTGTTCACCAACCAGCAGCCGCTTCACCAGCGCCAGCTCGGCGTCACTGAATTCGGCGATACTGGCGACGTTTGCGTGGTCGGCCTGGATGAGGTTCAGGCTGTCCATTCTTCGAAGGTCACGGAGCAGCTCCATCAGTGCCACCTGGTTGCATTCGCCGCCATCAGAGCCGTACCGCAGCAGATCCTCACTCAACAGCGTCACGTTCTCATTGCCGGCTTCGACATTCGTTTCGACATCTTTGACGATTGTTGAGGGCGGAACGTGACGCATCGGCTCATCGGCCAGGGTGCAGAAGCTGCAGCCGCGGCCACACCCCCGGCTCATCTCGCACGCTCCCATGACCGTGGGACCGCTGAGTGGCGGCATATCGTTGGCCGGACAACCCTCGCCTTCGATTACACTTTCGACATCCTCACCGGACAGGAGGCGTCTGAAAATCCGGGCGATATTGCCTTCGGCGCAGCCTGTGATGAGATGGTCCACGCCGCGGTCGCTGCGGGCGGCTGCGTCGTCTTCGAGCTGCCACCCTCCGGGTCCCCCCACGACGATCCGGGCCCCGGACGCGTTCTTGTCCCGAATTTCCCGCAGCGCGTCCATCAGCTCCTCGAACAGAACCGCGGGATATATCCGGCCTCCGGCAATGGCGGTCATGGTGGTGCTGCTCATGCCCATTCCCAGCGGCTCACCCGTGCTGACGCCGATAACGCGAGTATCAGGGCCGATCGCGCGCCGCAGGTGCCGGTCGTCCACCACGGCGATGTCGTCGTCACAAAAGTCGGAGGTGCGCAGGGCCCCCTGTATCCTGCGGAGCCCAAGCGGCGCAACGTCCGCCTGTCCGCTGGTGTGGCGAACGCGCGGTAGAAGCAGCGAATCCATGATCGTGCGGGGGGTGGTCGTAGTCTGGCTGCAGGCGATCATGGCATCGAACAGCAGATCGTAATCGGACATCAGGGTGCGGTCTGCGGTTAGCACAATAGCAGCGCCGTTTTCACTCACTCATCGTCACCGCCCGCGAGCCGGTCCAGGTCATCAATGAGAGCATCAATTTCTTCCATAACGGCGGTGTGTGTTTCAGTGTCTTCCTCCAGTGGTCGGCCGCATTCGGGACAGCTTTCGGCCTGCGGGTCAGGGTTAAACTCTCCGCTCCGGTCGCATTTCGGACATTCAGCGCCGGTCCGCATGTAGTACATCGTCCGGGCCTGCGTATCGAGTTCGAGCTCATGACCCGGAACTCCGGCGATGGCAGGGTCCTCCGACATAGGGAACATAATCGCGGAATTGGGGCAGATACGCGCACAGGCGGGACATCCAGGCTTGCAGTTATCCGGGGCGGCCGGGATAACCGTTCCGTCGTCCTTTCGCTCATAGACCCCGAAGATGCAGAACTGGTAGCAGTGGCCGCAATCCACGCAGCGTGACCGGTCTATGACAGGGTACCAGCGTTCTGAGACCGGCTCGGTGACGTCTGTGATCATACCTTCGGACGCCGCCGATTCTTCTCCGCCTGCCCGGGTGATCACGGTTTCGAACAAATCATCGGGGGCGCCGTCAGAGGGTATGCGAAGGGTGGAAAGGTTTTCGCCGCTGATACCGTGCGAAGCAAGCACCCAGTGGGCCTGTCGCGGGTGCATAAATGTGCAGACAACAGAAGGAGTCATCGCCCGCAGCCGCCGCCAGATTTCACTGGTGTGAGCGATATGAT
>JBKHJK010000141.1:0-5952 GCA_046538215.1 Armatimonadota bacterium | reverse complement strand
TCCCCCGACATCAAAAGCCGGGCGTATTCCCGTGGGTACGGCTCCGGACACAGACATGCGGCAAGCTGGCTCAGCTTGTCGGTGGCCCAGTCGAATGCTGAAACCACCACAACTGGCGTTCGCCCCTCGTCCATCAAGGGCTGAATGAAATCGCGTGCGATCTGGTGCAAACGCTGGCTGCGGGCAATATTCCGGCGCTCGGCCAGCAGACGATAAATGTCGTTAACGCTCTCCTGCTCCTTGCAAATCTGCAGCAGGCGCTCCTCGTCTGGCCCAAAGCGTCGCAGGCCCTGCAGGGTCCTCCCACCAAATTTCAGTACAGGTGAATCTCTCATTGGTTCAACCCCACTTCCGTAGTATCGTACTCCCGTGGGTCATTATAATAACATACTGATTACGGCCCGTGGGCTGTGCGCTGCATTATATCGTTTTGCAGGTCTTCAGACAAGCGCACGAAATAATCACTGTATCCGCCAATGCGCACAATCAGGTCGCTGTGAGCATCGGGGTTGTCCTGTGCGGCCTGCAGAGTTTCGCGGTCGGTCACATTGATCTGGATCTGCTGGCCGCCTTCACGGAAGTAGGTTCGTATGAGATCTGCAACTTTCTGCCGGGTACCTGGGTTTTCGAAGAAATCGCCGGTAAGTGTCAGATTGCGCAAACAGCCCATTGGCGCCTCGGTCTGGTCAATTGCCGCTGAGGACATCAATGAGGCCGTCGGGCCGGACTGTGCACGTCCCGCCACTGGCCCAAGCGAGCCCTCCAGCGGCATTGTTGCTCGTCGCCCGTCCGGCGTGGCCCCCATCTGCTCGCCGAAGGTGACATTCCGACCAAGCACGATCACACCACCGCCATATCTCCCTCCACGGTATGTCTCATGTTTCTTCAGCAGCTTCCAGAAATGATCGCACACCTGTGCCGCCCACTCGTCCGCCGCCGGCTCTGCGTTGCCGAATTTCGGCGCATCATTCAGCAGTCTCCGGCGCACGACCTCGAGCCCTATGAAATTGCTGTCCACGACCTCCAGCAGTTCTGTCATGGATATTTCGCCCCGGTCGAAAACCATCGTCTCCATGGCGGCAAGGCTGTCGGCGACCACGGCGATTCCCAGGGTCATGATTTCGCCGCTGCCGTAGATCGTTCCCCCCTCATCCGGCAGCAATCCCCGGCGCAGACAATCGCCAGCCAGCAGCGTGCGGAAGATTTTCGCCCCCGCCCATGCTCGTGTTTGCAGCCCGATGTTGCACCCCCGCACGCACAGCTCCGTGTGATGACGCACCTGAGCGGCATAGGCTTCCCAGACATCTTCGATACATTCAAAGTCCCGAGGATCGCCGGTGTGCGGGCCGAACTGCTCGTCCGTCACCGGATTCACTCCGTTATGCAGCGCCAATTCGAAACATTTGGCGAGATTGAGGTCACCGTCTTCCCCACCGAGGTACGATTTGCCGGGAATCTGTATCTCCGTGCAGCCCCCGAAGGCGTATTCGCGGGCGTCCTCCAGGGCAACCCCAATTTTCTGCAGCGCCGGAACGATCACGTCGTCGTTATATACCGCGGGCATTCCAGTCCCGGCCCCGATGACCTCGATGCTCCGCTCCCACAGCCGGTCCGGAGAGCCGGAAAACACCCGTACGGATACATTGGGAGCCGGCAGCTGGAAGGCCTCGCACAAATCCAGAACACGATAGGTCAGCTCGTTTGTCGCATCTTCACCATCAAATGTCTGCCCACCAATGGCGATATTCCACCCGCGATTTTCGTTGAACTTCAACCACATGGCCTCCAGAAGCTCGCGCGTTTGCGCCCCGGTGAGCGTGCCGTCGTCAATGGTTTTGCGGAAAAAGGGATACATATACTGGTCGAAGCGGCCGGGGTTATCACAGCCGTCATACAAATACACAAACCAGAAAAGTTGCAGCGCATCGGAGAAATCGCGAGGAGCATGGTCGGCGATCCACTCACACCGATCCCCAATGAACTGCTGGTCAGCCCTTCCATGGTCGCGCAGCGATCGGGCGTAGATGCGGATGGTTTCCTGCAACCCCTTCAGCGTCTCCACCGCGGCGGCACATACCTCCCAGCCGTGGCCCGAGCCGTGCTCATTCGTCCAGCGCCGGGCCTCCTCACGCAACCCACCCAGGCCCATCCGCAGCAGCTTTTCGTAGTCAAGTACCATGTGCCCCTGGTATGCTGGTCCCCAGAAAACAGGATTTCGCGATTCAAAACCTTCGGCGCGGCACTTTTCTGCAACGACCGGCCCCGCCAGGCGCGCATTGTCCCGCACATAGCTGACCGCTTCCTGCACGTACTGACCGTATTGGGGATCATCGGCAGTCTGTGCGAACTGCTCGGCTAGGGTGTCGTTGACGGACAGGCCGGTGGTGTAGAAGAATCGCAGCACGCGGTCGGGGATCCTGCTGCCGACGATCAGCTCATCACGATGCCAGTGTGGGGCGGTTTGCGTCCAGCAGGCGGCCTCCGCCTTCGCGGCACGGATCAGCCACGGTTCACCTTCAGTATTTCGTAGCGACTCAAACGCCGGCTCCTGATAGTCGTAATCCGGCGCGATATAGCGGAATCCACTCCGCTCGTGTTTTTTCAGCGCCCTGTATCGCCGCCTTATGCGCCCGGTTGATCCGCGATACTTTGCTGAAACCGCCATGCTTTCACACCCGTACATAGTGTCCTCGTGAACCATCACTTCTACTCGTAGAGCTGAAAGCCCTGCAGCACGTCATAGAAGGTCCGCCAGCAGTCGGGCATTCGCGTCTTCGGTGCCACTGACACAACAACAATACCTTTGTCTTTGTGCATGAACATCATGACCAGGTTATCGCCATCCTCGTTTGTGAAGCCCAGCATCCTGGCCTCCTGTCCGCAAAAGCTTACATCCTGTTCGATGGGAAACTCGTGCATCGGCCAGTCGGATGTGAAGCTATCAACAAAACCGTCAAGCAGCGTTCCTTTGGGCACCTCAACCTGCTGGACGGCTATCACCAGGCTCTGGCCGTCCACGACAGGCCCGCTTATGAAAAGGTCTATTCTCGAGTTGGGCCGCTCGCGTGCGGGAACACGCTCCCATCCAACGGGTATAACCATCCGAAAGCTGTCGAACTCGGCGATCGTCTCGCGTTCGATTCCCGGGCGCTCCTCGGACGCATCATCGGGCGTCTGTGAGGGCTGTGACGTCCTCAGCCACACATACACCAGTGCAGCTCCCACCGCCAGAACTGCCAACACGCCGGCAACTGCCCAGAGAATCCGCGTTCGTCTGCGCATAAGCGGAACGATCGCTCCTCCGTTCATACAGTGAAATACAGCACGATGTTGATCGGCCACGCAAGCAGCATGGCCACCACGATAACCCACGCCCACCGGCTGTGCTGCACAAAACGCGCCGGATCAAGCCAGTCGGGCAGTCTTACCAGCGCGCCGAACAGCCCCAGTAGGGCCGTCATAACCGTCAGCACAAACATTGGCGGCCCGAGTATATGCGAATCGAACGCCCCCGCCAGGTCCCCTTCGGCCACCATCGCAAAGGACGTGGTCATCCCGCACATTGGACAGGGAACATGCGTGACCATGCGAAAGATGCACGGAGGCATCAAAAGCTCTTGGTGCGTGCCGTAACCGCTGGCATGAGGCGTCAGCACAATGCTCACAGCGATGACCACTGTGGCAACGGCGAACAGGATCAGATTATCCGTCCGTCGTTTTGCCCACGCTGTCGAAGCATCCATCTGCTGGTGTGTTGACGTACTCAAGCTGACGATGTCAGTCCTCATCACCTGTGATGTTCATATCGGCGACCCTGCCCCTGATCCAGGGGACGAGCAACAACACTCCTGGCACATGTCGAAGGAGCTTCGAGCCATCTCTTTGACTGCGAGCCTCTGACCAGTCTCGCATGCATACAGTCTCCCGCGCTCAGAAGTACTGCAGCGGATCGGCCATCGCGCGCCAGCTGTCGGGCATGAACAGTGCGACAATCTGCCACAGGATGCTAATAGAGAAAATCTGGCCCACGATCATCCCGATGAAGAAGGGGATCAGCGCATGGTACAGACGTACTCCACCCAATTTTAGTATAACCCATTTTGCCAGCCATGCTGCAAAGAAAGGCCCCCAGTAGGCGTATCCATACGGCAGAGTCATCACCCAGCCCAGCGGATGCAGCGGGAAGCGCAGCCAGCGCATCCGGATCCCTACCAGAAGAAGTGTGAACAAAAGCGCCCCGATGGTAAAGCCGTTGCGGGCAGTATCGGGTCCCAGGTGGTTGCCCTCAATGACGCTGCTGACATCAGCGAGTTGCCGCTGGGTGATCCGAACCGCGTATCCCCCTTCAGTAACCCCGCCGGAGAGCGTATTGCCGCCCCATTCGTAAAACGCCCCCAGCGAGAACCACATCATCGCCACCACGCCCAGTACCAGCGCAACAGTCATCAGGCGAGTGAGGGCTTTTGGGTTGAGACCGGCGTCCTCGCTGATTTTCAACCCCTCGATCTGGAATGTCATGGTCTCGGGGTAGTTGCCAAAGTGCAAAAAGATCAGGCTGGCGAGCATCGAGAGATTCGTGTAATCGCCTCTGGGGGTCAGTGGCCGCGTGCCCAGGAAGCTCTTGATCTGGCGGCTGGCCTGCCAGAAGGGATACGAGGCCAGCGACCCGATCCCCGCCTCCGCCCGCCCGCGGGTGAAGATCGTGGCAAACAGGATGATCAGACCGAAAAACACCGGCGGAATCCACCACGTCATCCCGGCGGCGATATACCACGCACACAGGAAGATAAACCCGCCCGCCGCCCCGGCAGCAGCAAAGCGATATGAAAAGGGAGCGTCGGGATCAGGTGGGGCCGCTTTCGGAGCGTGTGGGCCAGCCACGACGTTTCGCCACAACTTCCCGAGATACTCGCGTCCCGACCACACGTAATAGATGGCGATACCAACAAAGGCCCCCGCCGCCTGCTCCCAGAAAAACGGGAAGCCCGAGGGCTCCTGGAGTCCTGCGACCCGGTAAAAGAGCATCATGAACTTGATCAGAAAGAAAAAAAAGAACATGGAAAAGCAGATGTCCTGCGGCGCAAAATACGCGAGGCCTATGAGCTGGGGATTGTGAATGAAGCGGAAATATCGCGCCAGGGCGTCAAGCGGCTTTTCGGTGAAGAACTGACCCAGATCATATCCTGGACCGAGTGTGGGGATTGCGGGATTGGCCGCATGAGCCATTATGGTGGTGAAGTGAATTGTGACCAGCGCAAAGCCTGCCCACATCAGCGGCTGCTTCCAGAGGCCGCGGGAACCTGTGCCCGACTTCGGGCTGAGGCCGGTGATGAACAGGGGGACCTGCACCAGCGGAAAACCGAGGCGTTCATCGTCCACCCAGTGCCGGCGCAGAAGGGAACACAGACACAGAAGCGTGAACCACAGTACCACAAAGAATACCGTCCACAAAGCCAGCGGAGCAAGCCAGGGCGTCAGGTCCACGTGGCCGGTGACGCCCTCATAGAACTGGCGAATCAGCTCCCGGTCTTTCGGAATAAACCACGACGGATAGGTCTCGGCGACCGCTGCGTAATTGTTGTCGGGGGCCTGGAAGTACTGGGCGGCGGTATAGGCGGGGAGAAACCGGTTGATACCATTATAAACACCGGTGCCGACGAGTGTGGCCACATATATGTACAGGTAATCCCGACGGCCCATCGAGAAAACCCGCTCGATAAGGGGCTCCAGGAGCACCAGCACCAGCAGCGCAGCCAGGGCGTAATCAACGTTTCCGCCGCCCGCCTGTACCATCTTTTGATAGACGCCCAGCTTCACGCTGCCGACGGCGACCAGCAGGCCGATGACAAAGGTCCGCAATTTCAGCCGGTACCCGGTCGTCCGCTCATGGGCATCCGGGGTTCGCAGAGGTTCGCGCGCCATGACTGCCTCCGGCGGTGATTATGCTGGGGC
>JBKHJK010000140.1:0-5953 GCA_046538215.1 Armatimonadota bacterium | reverse complement strand
GAAGGGGATACAGGCCTTGAGACATTTGGCCATGGCCTCAGACCACCGGTGCATCGGCACCTCGTCCTTGGGTCTGCCGCCCTCCGTGCGGAGGACGTCGGTGCCGAGAATCTTGGCAAGTCTGGCGACCTTCTCCATCCGCTCAGCCTGCTCCTGGACGGCTTCATCATCAAGCTGGACGAAGTCATTGCCAGCCTGCAGTGCCGAGGCAAACATCCCGTGCTCTTCCAGGATTTGTTTGGCCTTATGTGCCCCGTCTTCCTGGTACTCGGATTCATCCGGCCAGACGTCCCGGAGCATGACCTCGCAGCACTCAAATCCGGTCTCGGAAGCCCATTTGATGAACTCATCAAAGTCGTCGGCGGGCGTATTGTAGTGGATCACTCCGTATGGCATGGTACGGCTCCTTTCAATGCTTCAGCGAATGAATCGCCGTGTTCAACTTATTTGAGGCCGGCCAGCTCGAACGCATCCTCTCGCATGGCACAGCCTTCCATTGGTCCCTTTTTCGTTGCGCCCAGCGCCCCACATGCATTCGCCAGACGCCCGATCTGCTCCAAAGAAAGATTTTCCATCAGTCCGACCACGCAGGCGGCGTCGAATGAATCACCGGCGCCCGTGGGGTCAACGGCCTCCACGCTGTACGCCTCCACCGATACCTCGTCATCGGCGGTGAAGATGGTGCAGCCTTCACTGCCGCGCTTCAAAGCGACGACCTCGGCGCCGTGCTCCAGAAGCTGGCGGCAGGCGGTCTCGGCGCTTTGCGTATCCGTCAGAAGCTCGGCCTCCGTGGAGCTGGGAAGTATCAGGGAGGCGGCGTTGACCACAGGGGCGCAAACTCTCCGTAAGGCCTCCTCGCCACCCAGCAATTCCGGGCGGAGGTTCGGATCGAAGGAGATCCGCGCACCGGCGTTGGCAGCGAGTTCACACGCCCGGTAGCACGCCTGCTTCATCGCCTCGCCTGCCGAAAGCGTGGAGCCACAGATATGCAGCCAGTCGGCGCCTTTGAACATGTCATCAGTGATTTCGGGAAGCCGCCCGGCTGCGGAGTTGCCGATATGAAAGATAAATTGCCGCTCACCATCGGAGAAGTAGGTGACAAAGGCACAGCCGGTCGCCACACCCTCGACCTCCGCCACATGAGTCGCCTCAACACCGTCCACTTGAAAGCGATCCAGCAGGCATTTTCCGAAATCGTCTGCTCCGACCGCACCAATAAACGAGGCATCATGCCCCAGCCGGGCGACCTGGTCAATGAAAATCGCAGGGGCGCCACTGGGAAACGGGCCCACGAAATAATCAGCCACATACAGCGGGCTGTCAACCTCCTTGCGCATGATCTCGACGATGGCCTCACCCATGGAAACGACTCGTCCCACGACTACCACGCCCTCTGCTACGGTATCATTATCATTAATACATCGCAGTCCTCAAAAGCTCCGCGAACGCGGACGGGTTCCATGATTTTTCGGCACTTCTTCTCTGATAACCTGCATGCTCACGGCATAGGGCTTCACAAACCGGTTCGATCGCCCGCAGCCGTCAGGGTCAATCGCCCGGAAAACCCTCCCGGACGCGGCCCTCTTTGTATTTGATGTATCGCACTGTATAAACGGGCTTGTCCTGTGATTCATAGTAGGTCCGGGCCTGCAGCTCGGCGATGAGCCCCATGGTGATGAGCTGCATCCCCATGAGTATCAACAGCACGGCCAGAAACAGTGCCGGGCGGTCGGACAGCGATGCTCCCATGAAGAGCTTCTGAATCGTCAGCCACAGTGCCACAAGAAAGCCGAATCCCCCGAGCAGCAGCCCCCATCTGCCAAATATCTGCAGCGGATGGGTGGAGTACGACATCAGAAACTTCACCGTGGCGAGGTCCAGCAGGACGCGCAGCGTCCGGGAGAGGCCGTATTTCGTTTTCCCGTACTCTCGCGGGTGATGTTTCACCGGTACTTCCGTCACGCGGGCGCCCGCCCACTTTGCCAGTGCGGGGATGAAGCGGTGCATATCTCCGTACAGCTTCACGTCCTTGAGCACCTGGGCGCGGTAGGCTTTCAGCGAACAGCCGTAATCGTGCAGGCGCACGCCGGTGACATAGGAGATGATCCCGTTGGCGATCTGCGAGGGCAGCTTGCGGGTCAGCCACGGGTCCTTGCGGTCCTTTCGCCACCCGCTGACCACATCGTATCCCTCTTCGAGCTTCTCAACCAGCATCGGTATGTCGGTGGGGTCGTTTTGCAAATCTGCGTCCATGGCGACGACGGCCTCGCCCCGCGCCTGGTCAAAGCCTGCCGCCATCGCCGCGGTCTGGCCGAAGTTGCGGCGGAGATGGATGATCGTAAACCGCCTGTCCTTCTCCGCAATCTCATCCAGCGCATCGGCGGTGCCGTCGCTGCTACCGTCATTGACGCAGATGACTTCCACCGGCTGACCCATATCGTCCAGCACCGGCTTCAGCGCCTCGTACAGAGGGTTGATCGATTCGACCTCATTGTACACGGGAATGACAATGGATATCCGTCCGACGATCTGATCGGCCTCCATCCGCCTGTTGCTCCCTTAGCTGTCAAATTGAGGTTGGTTTTTGAACCATTCGACGAAGGCTTTCAGACCCTCTTCATGCCCCACCTGCGGCTCCCAGTCGAGCAGGTCTCGGGCCCTGGTAATATCGGCATACGTGTGGGGGACATCGCCGGGCTGGTCGGGCAGATGCTGTACCTTCGCCTCCACACCGCTGACCGTCTCCAGCAGGCTCACCAGGTCCGCGAGGGTTACGGGCGATCCGCTGCCGATATTAATGATTTCAAAGGCAATATCTGCCTCGATTGCCTGAAATACCGCCCGCACGACATCCTCCACATAGGTGTAGTCGCGCGTGGAGGAACCATCACCGTACAGCGGCAGTGGCTCGCCGAAAAACATCAGGCGGACAAACTTGTTGATCGCCAGGTCCGGTCGCTGTCGCGGTCCGAAAACCGTGAACAGGCGCAGGCAGATAACCGGCAGATCGTACAGGTGATGATATGTGTAACATACGGCCTCGCTGGCGACCTTTGTCGCCGCGTACGGTGAGATGGGATGGCGAATATCGGCCGTCTCGGAAAACGGCAGCGGCGTATCAGCTCCGTACACGGAGGAGGAGGACGCAAAAATCAGTTTTTCGACATCAAAATTTCGGCAGGCCTCCAGGATATTCACGGTTCCCTCAACATTCACCGCGGCGTATGCAGCGGGCTGCTGCAAAGATGGCCGGACACCCGCTTTCGCCGCCCAGTGCAGGACGTAATCCGGCTTGGCTTTCTCAAACGTCTCTCGGACATCGTCGGCGTTGCGAATATCACCCTCCACAAGCTCAAAGCTTTCGGTGTTCCTGAGATGTGTGAGATTCCTCTCCTTAATCTCGCGGTCGTAATACGGATCGAAATTATCCAGGCCGACAACACGATGGCCCCCGGCCAGAAAAGTTTCGGCCAGATGAGAGCCCATGAAGCCTGCTGCCCCTGTTATGAGTACGTTCACCATACGGCCCTCCGTCTCAGTACTCTTCGACCTGCAGGCCCTCCTGGTGAGGGTCAATGGGGATAATGCGGTCAATCTCGTGTCCCATCATTTTTCCGATCAGATATCGTGAGTCTTCGTGAATGATGATACATGTGCCGCCATTGCCGGCCCCGGCAAGCTTGGCTCCGAGGGCTCCGTGCTTGAGGGCGGCTTTGATGATGCTGTCAATAACCTCGGTGGTGCCGAAAAGCTCCACACGAAGCCGGTAATTTTCATTCATCAGCTCGCCGAGACGCTTCCAGTCATGTTTCAACAAGGCGTCCCGGCCTTCCTCCGCGAGCTGTGCGATTTGCTCGAAACCGTGGACGAACTTTTCCTCCCCGGCTTCCCATCTCTCTCTGGGGGAGCGGTGATAGGCCCCGGACGTGCCCTCTCGCCGCCCCGTATTCACCAGGACGATGGGGAGCTGCGAGCGGTCGGGCACAGATGATGCAAGGGCCTCCACCGAAGCATACGGAGCGTCGTCGGCCTCCCACCCGGTTTCTTTGCCCGCGAAGTTCATGACATTGAGGCCGCCGAAGCTTACCATGTACTGGTCCTGAAAGCCGCAATCCACGCCCAGGACCGTCCGCTCGATATGGCGCGACATTTCTGCGAGGTGATACCGGTCCGGCCGGGAGCCGAAATATGCCAGCAGTGCCGCCAGGATCGAGGCCAGCATCGCTGTTGATCCCGCACAGCCGGCCTTCATGGGAATCGTGGTCTTCGCCCGCAAATGAAACGTCGCCGCCGGATCAACCTCAATACCGTCCATATACCGGTCGTCATCACCGGTCAGATACCGCCACACAGCGCGCGCAATGTCGAGGTAGGGAAGGGGCCCGCCGAACTGGAGACTTTCGGGTTCATCAATGGCGGCCATCTGGCCACCGGTGTCAAAAATCAGGCGAGAGTTCTCCCGAAGATAAACCTCCGCCCGCTCGCCGATGGCACTGGATATCACGGTCCCGCCGTATATATCCGAAGGGTTACCGACAATCCCCGCTCGGCCAGGAGCACTGACGTAAATCATCAATCGTCCTCCCGGAGAAATGCTTGCGTGGAATCAGCCTGCGGCATCCCTGCAAAAGGCTGCAACTGCCTACAGTGTACGCCATTTTCGGCAATCTCTGCAAACAGGAATGATAGCGCAGGAACGTGCGTCAGCCGCTTGACCCGTCTTTCCAAAGACATGTACAATCAACCCTGATGCAATTGCCGAACCGAGGCCGGGCGACTGAGTGATTGAGAATGAAGGCCGTGATCCTGCTGGCCGGACGCGGGACCAGAATGCAGCCGCTGACGAACTATCTCAACAAGGGCATGATCCCCGTGGCGGGGAGACCCATCGTTGAGCATATCCTCGTCAAGCTCAGGAGGCAGGGCTTCGAAAGCTTTATCATCGCCGCCACCATGTTCCCCCAACAGCTTCAGCACTATCTCGGTGACGGCGGCAGATGGGGCGTTGAAATCGAGCACGTCATCTCTGATGAACCGTCATAAACGGCCGGAGAGGTCGCGGCGATGGCCGGACGGCTGGCTGATGAGGAGCACTTCCTGGTTCATTACGGTGATATCATCTCCAATCTCGATACCCGGGCCATGACGCATCGGCACCTGGAAACCGGCGCCATCGCGACACTCGGACTCGTCAATGGTATCAGGTTCCATGGCGGGGTTGCGGGGCTGGACGAAAACGGGATGGTCATGGATTTTGTCGAAAAGCCGCAAACAGACTTTACCACCCATGCAGCGATTGATGTTTTCAGCACCAGGGCCCTGCGCTACTGCGATGAGGGCATGGATTTTGGCCACGACGTCATCCCGCAGATGCTCGCCGGTGGCGAACCTGTCGCCGGGTTTCTCGATCCCGACGCCTACTGGTTTGATGTGGGCAGGATTTCTGACCTAAACACCGTGAATGACTTTTTCGGCTCACAAAGTCCTGAAGAGGAATGATGGAGCTGCGCCGATTGCATTGTGTGACAATTCTGCTCGCATTCAGTGTCGCTGCTGCGAGGCCGGTTGTGGGAGATATTATTGGTGAAGTCCTGCAGCACGCCCCGACCAACAGCCGGTCGTACACCCGGACACTGGAGCTGCTTGAAGAGCTGGAGGCCAGCGAACGCGTGACCTGCGGGACCATCGGCTACTCCCACGCAGGCAGGGCCATCCCACTTGTTGTGCTCCACGGCCCCGGGGCGAACCCTGCGTCTGACGGCAGACCGGTATTGTTCATCATCGCCCGTCAGCATGGTGGAGAATCATCAGGTACCGAAGCTGTCCTTGCACTGGCCGAATATGTCGTCAACACCGACAACCCCAACATCGCCGCGATACTCCAGCAGCTCACCATCGTCGCCGTCCCCGTCGCCAATCCCGACGGCATGGCGGCCTTGCGCCGGGCGAATGG
>JBKHJK010000139.1:0-5957 GCA_046538215.1 Armatimonadota bacterium | reverse complement strand
GACCCAGAGCGTACCGATGCCCCGGGTGCAGATGACGCCCTTTGCGGTGGCGGCATCTTCGGCGGCATTGAAAGACAGGTCAATATCCCGCCACTGGCGAGCGTTGGGCAGGCGCCTTTGCAGATATTCCCACGAAATCAGCGCTCCCTCAGCGTCGTACTGATAAACCTTCAGCGCCGGTGGCAGCACATAGTTGTAGCTGTGAATGTATTGAGCCGTGATGTGATATTCCTCCCCCGGCTGGACCTCAGTTGCATTGCTTTCGATATACATCCAGCGGTCATCCACGGACTGGTGGCAGCGAACGGTCTCCTCCGGCCACGAAATGGTGTCACGCTCAACACCATCCTCGAAGAACGCCAGGGAGGCCACCGGCGGCCCGCCTGCTTCGTAAACAACATCGTATGGGCGAGCGTCCGGGCGGTCGGCAAGGCCGTCCATCGCCGAAAGATCAACGGACCGGGTTTCACCGTCTTTCATTGCGATCTTCAGTGTTTCTCCCTCGATAGAAACGCCCTCCACCGCAGCCGCTTTTGTGTATGGCTCGATGACGGCGATGAAGCGGGTGGTGTCGGCGGTTTTGCGGGCCATGCACGTGCGCCGGAAAACCTGCTGCTCACCCACCTCATCGTCCCTTCCATTGTCCAGCCCCAGGTCGGC
The DNA here is from genome assembly GCA_046538215.1 of Armatimonadota bacterium. Taxonomy (GTDB): domain Bacteria; phylum Armatimonadota; class Zipacnadia; order Zipacnadales; family UBA11051; genus JBKHJK01. The sequence goes on along the minus strand of JBKHJK010000139.1, from coordinate 5,297 downwards.
GATGAATTGCACGTATTCTCCGCCCAGGTCCCACGTCGCCCATCCGGCGGCACCCTCCGGATGCAGCGTCAGACCCTTTTCGTAGTCTTTGCCGGCGATGCGGATCTGAGTGCCGTAGTAATCCACATCCCGTCTGAGACCGCCGTGGACGAACTGATCTGTTTCCGGCAGATCGGACAGATACACTTCATTCCCCCCGGTATCCACCAGGCGCGCGTCGGCCCACACCGCGTGGTCGCAGCCGATACCACCCTCTGCGTCCACCACCAGCTTCAGCTCCTGCACATCTGCAATATCCACGGTGACAGTCTCGGGGCCGAAATCGTTGGCATCGAAGACGCGGGAAGCAAGCAGCTTCTCCCTGTCGCCATGGACCTCAAACGACACCTTCCCGCCGACGGTCACCTCCTGCGGCTCCGTGGCGGTGATGATCTGCATATCCCCCTGGGACGGGAAGTGCACATTCAGCCCGCGTTCTCCCCGCTGTGCCCGCACGGTGCAGCCCTCATTTGCGTACCCAACGGCTACGTCATTCATGTATTCATATCCGTCGCCTTCCAGCGGCTCCGGGGGCCGGGTCATCTCCACATCCGCTGCGAGATCGGAGGCCGATGACGGGTGGCAGGCCCAGTCGTAGGTGTGGGGGTCATCCGAGGTCAGGTCATCAATGACCACAAGGACCGTATCATCCAGCATCAGGGTTCGGCGCTGCATGACACCGGGGACGAGGCTGTCGGAGGCGCTCTGGCACACCTCCCGGTCATCCACATCCCCGAAAAACAGCAGGCGTCCGTGTGAGGGCCACTGGCAGGTCCCGTCCACGGTCACGCAGTTGTGGGCGATGCTGCGGAGATACCACTCCTCGCGCAGTGTGGTGCCATAGCCGGGCCCGTATCCGGGATCATCCAGCACCTGCTGGCCGTCGTGCCAGAGGACAAACTGGAGCTGGTCGAAATGCCCGTGCCCTCCACCCGGGGAGCCGAACTCCGAATAACATGCGATGTCGAGCCCCTCGCCCGCACGGAGCGTAGCCATGCCCGCGGATGGCAACAGAGTGCTTTCGGAGGGGTATGGTGCGGCAGGCTCATTAGAAACCGGGAATCGGTAGTCCCCTGTTCCGCCGGTGGACAGGTACCGCGGATCGCAGTACAGGTAGTAGCCCATCGCGTAGGTGTCGCCCCCGGCGGAGGCGCGGTCACTGCCGTCATTCAGGCCCGGAAGCGAGCCATCGGGGAAGGCGGCCTCCAGCGCGCAATCGAACATCTCCTTCTGTGTTTTCTCACGCACGGTGTACGGCGTCTGGTAAATATACGACCTGTTCCAGTCTCGCTGGGTGGTGTGGCGGCGGTCGAAGATCGTGGGCACCGGCTCATCCTGAAAACCGGGTATCGTATTGCTCAGGTCGTGAGCCGCCATCGTCAGATAGCTTCGGGAGAGGCTGTGATAGCTCCACGATCCCTCGTACCAGAAGCCCTCGTCCAGCACGCTGTTGCCGACGAGATGCCGGTAACCCAGCGGGCCGTTGACGGCGTCATCGAGAGTCCATGGATCGTTAAACAGCGTCCCCATGGCTGCGCTACCGAAAACGAAGATGGTGGTGGCGTTGCCGTCGTTGGGTCCGCGGTAGCCCTCATTCCAGTAGTCGTGCATACCCGCCCACAGGACATACCACTCGATCTGCTCCTGCTCAGCCGGGGTGAAGAAGTCACCGGCCAGCAGGCAGTCGTACGCGCGGGCCATGAAACCCACCCACCGGGTCTGCCCCATGTAATTTTGGTGCCACAGCCGCGTCATGTAATAGGAGGGGAAACGGTATGAAAGATAGCCGGTCTCCGGATCGGCGTATTTGCGGAAGATGGCGGCGGCCTTCTGCCCGTATATCTTCTCGCCGGTCACTGCATACGCCTGTGCACACGCCCAGCAGGCGTCGTAAATATTGCGGTGTTGCGCCCCGAATTCAGGCAGATCAAAGTTCCTCCAGGTGTCTTCATCATTCAGGCCGTCCCATCGGTCCGCTGTTGATTTCACGATCTGGAAATCGCGCGCAGCCGCGGAGTTCTCCTGAATCCACTTCCGGATGGCTTCCAGACGCTCGGAGGTGAAGGCCACACATGGATACGTCCGCTCGGCGGCGATGCGTACCGGGAGTGTCTCAAGTTCATCCTTTTCATCGGGCGTGCATTGCACGGTGACTATCCGCCGGAACTGCTCATCAGCTTCCTGCGGCACCGTCAGATGCAGGCGTACTTCGAAGCTGTCACCGGCCGGAACCTCAAAATCGTTGGCCTCCAGCCGCGCATCGAGCCCGTCGCCGCCCTCTATCTGCAGGTGTGCGGTCTGCGCGCTGTCCGACTGGTTCTCCACGCGCAGGTAATAGATAAGCTCATCACCGGGGTTGCCACGACCGTACGAGAACCAGACCTTCGCATCGGCGAAGCCGGGTGCTCCCTTCGGCTCCGGTTTCGTAAGTGGTGAGCGCGGTTCTCCGACCCTGTTTGGTGGCGAGGGGCATGACATCACCAGGGCGTTTTTGCTGACACCGAAGTCATCAATGTGCAGCACCGGCCTGACCCCGGAAGCCGGGTCCACCTCCAGGGTCACCCGATCAATCCGCGCCCACGAAAAGGGCGGATCAAACTCCTCAAAGTCACGCATCGGCAGGTGCAGATGTCGCCAGCCGGTCCAGTCCAGCGTCACCGTCTGATAGTAATACCCCCACCGGGCGTTGGTGCCGCTGTAGTGGCACTTGATCCACAGATCCGTGTCACAGGCTTCCGGACAGTGCACCCACAGGTCAACAAAATCATAATGCGTCCAGTTCTGCCGGGTGCCGTGGATAACGCGGTACTTTTCGGCAGTATCCCAGCGGCCGGAAGCGTCCCCGCTGTGCTTTGTCTCCGTGTCCAGGGTCATGTTCGTCCATACGTCATCATCGAAATTGCTGATACCCGTCGGCGAGGAGCCCTCTCCCACCGCAGCGAAGATGAATGTGACCGTGAGGACCGCCAGTATCCTGGACGACATCAAATCACCCCGTGCGATTGTTAGGCGCTGCTAAGTGGCATCCGGTCTGCAGCAAATTTGCGTACCCGGTTGCTTCATTGATGCACAGTGCTATAATGTGAGGCCAGGACAGTTGGTGCACTGCTTCTGTCACCGTCATCGCCGGCCGTTTGCCGGTTTTGTCCGGAGGCTCGTTTCGTAATGGGTTTATTGCTGCGCATGCTGGAATTCATCAGGCCGTACAGGGGCTTTCTGGCCTGGGCGCTTTTGCTGGTGTTTGTGGGCACCATGCTCAACATGGTCATCCCACATCTGTTCGGCACCCTGGTTGATGAGCTTGGCGGGTACCAGGAGCTGTCGAAGCTCGTGCAGCAGGGCGAGGTTTCCGGACAGCGCCTCAGTGACTACCGCGACAGTGCCTGGCAATTTGTGTTGCTGATCTGTGCGATTATCATGGGGCTGTCAATAATTGCCAACCTCACCTCGTACCCCCGGCAGATGACCCTTCTTTTTGTAGGCAACCGCATCGTCTATGACATTCGACGGCGGCTGTTTCGTCACCTGCAGCGTCTCTCCATGCGGTATTTTGAAAAGAATCCGCACGGCAGGGTGATGTCCCGGGTGCTGTATGATGTCCAGGCCGTTCAGGATATCGTCAGCTCGCAGCTTGTCAACATTGTCACCCATATCATCACCCTCATCGTTGCCATCATCATCCTGTTTTACTACAGCCCCCGTCTGGCCACGATTGCCGTCGGTGTTTTGCCGCTGTACGTCCTCCATTTCCTGGTGATTCGCAAGCAGATCCGCCAGGCGGCGATTGAAGCCCGGGAGCAATACGCGCAGGTCTATACAAATCTTTCGGAGAGCATCTCGGGAGTGAAAATCGTCAAGTCGTTCACTCGCGAGAGTTCTGAAACACGCTCCTTCGCCCACGAAATCCGTGAGAACATCGGCCTGAACATCGAGCTGGGGCACTGGCGATCGACACTGCGCATCGGGGCGGATGTGATCACGCGGCTGGCAAATATCGGCATCCTGTTGTACGGTGGCTATATGGTGCTTTTCACCGGCGAAATCACTATGGGGCAGCTCGTCGCCTTCAGGGCGTATCAGAGCAGGCTGTATCAGCCGGTCCTGATGCTCGTGACCATCAATAACCAGATACAGACAGTCCTGGCCGCTATCGAGCGTATCTTCGAAACGCTGGACACCTCCCCCGAAATCGAGGAGAAAAAGGACCCTATCAGGCTGAAGGAAGTTGATGGGCTGGTGGAGTTCGACCACGTTGATTTCGCCTATGAGCCCGGCGAGGTCGTCCTCGAAGACATTACCTTCACCTCCGAGCCCGGCACCGTCACCGCCCTCGTGGGGCCGTCCGGGAGTGGCAAAAGCACCCTGGTGCATCTCATACCACGATTTTATGATCCCATTGACGGCGATATCTATCTGGATGGCATCAATCTGCGTGATGTGGCGCTCAGTAGCCTGCGTCGCAATATCGGGATGGTCATGCAGGAGGACTTCCTCTTCAGCGGGACTCTGCGTGAGAATATCAAATACAGCCGCCCCGACGCGACCGATGAGGAGGTCGTCCAGGCCGCGGTGGCCGCAAATGCCCACGACTTCATCATGGAGTTCCCCGACGGCTACGAATCGATGGTCGGAGAACGCGGCGCGCGGCTGTCCGGCGGCCAAAGGCAGCGCATATCCATCGCCCGGGCCATTTTGCGGGACCCGAAGATCCTCATCCTCGACGAGGCCACCAGCGCCCTGGACTCCGAAAGCGAAGCCCTCATCCAGGAAGCGCTGGAAAAGCTGATGGAAAACCGCACCACCTTCTCCATCGCCCACCGCCTCTCAACCGTTATGGGAGCCGACATCATCCTTGTCCTGGATGAAGGCCGCATCGTCGAGCGCGGCAAACACGCTGACCTGGCAACCGCCGGCGGGATCTACCAGGACCTGTGTGAGGTGCAGTTCAAACAGGCCGCCGACCAGATACGCGAGCACGAAGCCGAGCTCGAAGAGGATGACACAAACGACCAGTAGCATCCCTGAAAAGAGTGAGAAACATGATTATCGACTTCCACGTTCACGTACATGACGACGAGGAGGGCACCTGGTCCGACCTCATCGCCGCCGAAGCCGAGCGCATCGGCATTGACTATGTTGTCATGTACGAGTGTATTACTCACAGCCGTGACAGCGTCGAGCTGATGCGGGAGCGCAATGAGGTGTGCTTCGAATCGTACAACCGCTATCCCGAGCTTTTCGTCCCCTTTGTTTATACC
>JBKHJK010000138.1:0-5964 GCA_046538215.1 Armatimonadota bacterium | reverse complement strand
CTCTACAACATTCTGAACATCCTCAATGCGTTCAACCCGGGTATCGCGGCTCTCGGCAGTGATACCAGTCTCGACGGATTGGTGTCTGAATGGCCGCTCACCGTGCTCCAGCCCCTCCGGGTTTCGTACCGGCCCGAGGTGCTGGGCTTCGGATACCTCATGCCCACGGAAATTGCTCTTTCGACGGTCTTTTTCTACTTCGTTTACATGAAGGGGATTTCGCTGGGGGCGGCATTTATGGGGATACAGGACGCCCAGCTTCCCTACGAAAACGAGCAGGCCAGCGGCGCCTATATTGCGCTGATAATCCTGCTGGTGTACGGTGCGCGCGGCCGCATCGCAGAGGTCTTCTCCAGCCTCGTCTCGGGCGGTGGAAATGATCGTATCCTGGCAATCGCCACCCTCATCACCACCGCCGTCGTCGTCGGCTTCTGGGTGGTGGCTGGGATGAAGCTGTGGCTGGTGCTGCTGTACTTCGGCCTGGTGATCATCTTCGCAGTGGGATACGCACGCGTCCGGGCGGAGACCGGATATCCGCGGTTGTGGGTGAGACCGCTGGGTGGCGAGCGCAATGTCATCCTGGATGTGCTCGGCTCTGGCCCAATCACCGCTGGTGGGATGCGTTCGGCGACAGTACTGGCCTCTACCTTCTATTTTGCCCGCGGGTATATGGGCCAGCTCATGTCGTATCCAGTGGAGGCGTTGCGCGTGGCCGGTGAGGCCAAGATCTCCCGCCGCCAGATTGCGACACTCATGCTGGTCGCGGCGGTTATCGGCATCGGCATAAGCTGGTGGATGCATCTCGGGGCCTACTACCGCTACGGTGCCAACACTCTCTCCGGTGGAACCACCGGTGGCGGCTATCGAGTGACCCTGATGCGGCAGTCGTACGAAAGACTCGCCTCGTGGACGGAGAATCCGGAAGCGCCCAACACCGCCAAGGGAATCGCCACGGCCTGCGGTTTCGCCGTGACTCTGGGGCTGATGGGGTTGCGCCGGACCTTCCTGCGTTTTCCGCTTCATCCGCTGGGTCTGATACTGGCGTTCACCGGCGGCGGCTATACCGGGTGGGCGATGCTGCTTCTGGTGTCATTGATAAAAATCGGCGCCTATCATGTGGGCGGAATGCGCCTGTACCGGCGGCTCATCCCGGCCTTTATCGGCATTGCGGTGGGGCATTATTTCGCCGCCGGCCTTGTGTGGAGCCTCATCGCCCCCTTTGCCGGACCCGCCCTCAGCCAGCGGTATCAGCTGTGGTTCTGATGATGTATAATAGTGAAGTGTGCTTCCGTGCCGGCAGATGTGCCGGTCGCATATCCAGTGACAGGTGGTAACTATGCGTATGACAATGCATATCTGCGTTCTGACCCTTGCGGCTGCTGTGGCAACACAAATTGTTTTTGCAGGGAACGGTGATAGCCCCATGACCATTGACTTTCAGGGAGAGCAACTCCACGGCGAACTGGTTTTTCAGGACGATTTTGAGGATATGGACGAGTGGGACAACCTCACCCCCAATACTCAGTGGGAGGTCAGGGACGGAGAACTTGTGGGGGTATGGGGGCCGGGCGGCTCGACAATATGGTCGAAGCCGGCTTTCTCCGGAGATCTGTACATCCGCTTCAGGGGCCGTCTGCTGGAACCAAAAGACGAATGGCGCACCGAGAAGATGCCCGATGGTGGCAAGAACTTCAACTTCCGCTTTCTCGTATCGGGGCCGGACGGTGTGGATATCCGTGAGGTATTCCGCGAGCTTGCAGAAGAGGGCACCGGCCCCAACCGTACGGGCGACGACCAGTATGAAGGCTATTTCTTCACCTGGACATGGCGCCATGCCCGCCTGCGGCGAAGTCCGGGATATGAAAATGTCAGCGAAAATCGAGAGTACCTGCCGCAAATCGGGCAGACGCATACCATTGAAATCTGCAAGCAGGGAGGCCGTATCCGGCAGGTGTGTGACGGCCATTTGATGCACGATTATGCCGATCCCGAACCGTTCAACTCCGGCCGCATAGGCTTCACATTGTGGCATTCAATACTCGCTGTGGACTGCATAGAAGTCTTCCAACTCGCCACCGATTAATATACCCTGCACCGCGGCGTAATGACGTCACAGCAGAGCTTTTGACACGTTACTCGTCTTCGTATATTGTATCTAATGTATTTGCATTGAATACGTTGTTCGTACAAAGCGGCGCGGTCAGCGCCGCTCATCCTTTGATGGAGGCATGAAAAATGCGCAGAATTGGTTTCACTCTCATCGAATTGCTGGTGGTCATCGCGATCATCGCGATACTTGCTGCGATCCTGTTCCCGGTGTTTGCTCGGGCGCGTGAAAAAGCCCGGCAAAGCAGTTGCCTGTCCAACATCAAGCAGTTGTGCCTGGCCGTGCAGCAGTACACCTCAGACTATGACGAGATGTTCGTCCCGGCAATCACGTATCCACCGGCCTATTCTAATATTTTATGGTCGGGAATGGTTCTTCCATACGTGAAGAATGAGCAAATCTTCGCCTGTCCGAGTGCCACAAATCACAAGTTTACACCCATCGCCAATAGCGATCGCGGAAGCATGTCAATCGGTTACAATTGGTATTTCCAGACAGATGTAGGACGAGATCTGTCACTGCCCGGGATGGAATATCCATCGGCCGCGGTGATCCTGGGTGACACAAACAACGGACCGGCTGCCGACGGTTACCGCGGGTACATGTTCTCGATGAGTAACTCTCCGTCCGGCAGACAGTGCGGCACCCTTCAGGCACTCCTCGCCCGCCACAATGAGGGCGCTAACCTCGGTTTTGCCGATGGTCATGCGAAGTGGATGACCGAGAGCGCAATCAATGGCCGCCAGGGTATCTACCTGTGGGGCCCGGACTGGTAATACTGCAGCGATTTAAGCTTCAAACGTCCGTCGGCATCGGCGGGCGTTTTTTTATGGAAGAAATCTTCGCCCGAAGAAGGTTTTGCGCTCAGTGAGCGGAAATACATCTGGGTGCCTAAAGGGCGGCTCTGGCATGAAATAGGGCCGTCATTTTTCATAAGCGGGTGGTTGTAATGGCCGGTATTCCTGACTTGAAGTTTGACAGCTACTACACCTACGATGAGCTGGTTGATTTCCTGCGGGGCTGCGATGATGCCGCCGGCGATTGTATGACCCTTGAATCGATCGCCGAAACTCCTGAGGGGCGGGATGTGTGGCTGGCGACGCTGACAGATCCGGAGGCCGGTGCCCCCGAAGAAAAGCCCGGCTACTGGGTGCAGGCGAATGTCCATGCTCCGGAACTGGCCGGGACGACAGCCGCGCTGAGGTGGCTTCATACGCTTCTCACCGCACAGCGAGACCGCCTGGCGGAAGGAACGTTTTACGTGGTGCCACGGGCCAACCCGGATGGAGCCGAGTTTGCCATCACCACTCTCGGTCCGATCCGCTCGCGCTTCGAAATCGAAGAGAAGCGCAACGGCCTCATTCCACAGGACATCAATGATGACGGAAAGATCACAAACATGCGGTGGGAGGACCCGGCGGGCGCGTACGCATTGCACCCGGACGATCCCCGGGTGATGATGCCCCGCAAACCCGGCGATGAGGGGCCGTTCTATCAGCAATACACCGAGGGGCGGATCCACGATTATGACGGCGGAGAGATCGTCGGTGCGACCACCGGGTATGACTTCAATCGCCACTATCCGGCGAACTGGAGCCCGGACATGGACAACGCGGACTATCCCCTCAAGCATCCCGAAATCAGGGGTATCGCGCAATATCTGCTTTCGCATCACAATATTTTTGCAGGCATAGACTTTCACAACGGCACCCAGGCGGTCCTCCGACCTTCCACGCGGCCCGACAGCGAGATGAACCAGGAGGACCTGACGCTGATGACACAGATCGGGCGCATCGGCGAAGACATCACCGGCTTTCCGCTGATGAATGCACGTGATTACCGGTCACCATGGATCCAGCCGCGTGTGTTGCACGGCAACTCCAACGATTTCGCCTACTTCGAACTGGGTGTATCGTGGTATGTCGTGGAACTGGGCAACACGTTCAGCTCTGCCGGTGTCAGCTCTGAAGAGTATTTTGAGATCACCGAAGAGGAGCGCTACCGCGAGCTGATGCCCCGAGTGCTGAAGTTTGTGGATGAGCACCCGGATCACATCTGGACGTACGACGAATGGGAGGAAATTGATCATCCCGAGCTGGGGAAGGTGGAGGTCGGCGGCTTCACCTACGGCAATGTCATCATGCCGTATCCGCCGCACCAGGAGCAGAACACAAAAAATACGACAGAGTTTCTCCTCGAGCATTCCCGCTGGCATCCCCAGATTGTGCTTTCTGATGTCTCCGTAGCCCGGATTGACGGCGATGTGTACCGTGTGCGGGCGAAGGTGAGCAACGTTGGCCGCACCGCGACAAATATCATGAGCACCGGAACCAATCCGCGGATTGCCGAACCTGTCCGGCTGCGACTGGAGTGCGGTGACGATGTTGAGGTGGTGTCACGCACCGACGAATGCGATTTCGGTCAGCTCTCGGGCGGATCGGATTCGCGTGAGCACGAATGGTTTGTCGTCGGATCTGCAGGTGCGGAGATTTGCATCACAGCCGCCCATCCACGTGGCGGAACCGCGGCAGAGAAGCTGTCACTGGAGTAAAAGATACAGAACATTTCATGTTTTCAAATATAGGTGATCGGTCGGAATGGCTGAACCGTTGAAAAAGTCGCCGGATTCGAAACCACAGGAGGCGTCCTCGGGCAGGCGCGCCATTACGCTGCGAGCTTTTCTCATCGCCGTCGGCCTGCTGGTACTGGCGAATCTGTGGATGAAGTATGCTGCGCTGATCACTGTGAGCGCACAGGTGACGATGAGTGTCCCGCCCATCCCGGCGCTCATTGGGCTCGTGGCGCTTCTGGGGCTGCGTGTCGCCCTGCGTCCCGTATCTCGATGGTTCGACCTGTCCCGGCGGGAGATGCTGTTTATCTATGCCTTCCTGACGCTGTCGGTTGCGTTGACCTCCGGCGGGGCGCTGCGGGAGTTCATGCCGGAGCTGACCGCACTGGAGTATTTCTCCACGCCTGAGAACCAGTGGAGCCAGTACCATGACATGCTGCCCTCGTGGCTGGCCCCGCATGATCCGGATGTGATTCGGGGATATTTCGAGGGTACTGCAGACGGGGTCCCGTGGGAGGCCTGGCTGGTACCGCTGGGTATGTGGACGACGTTTTTCATGCTGCTTTTGGGCGGGCTGCTGTGCCTGGCGGTGCTTTTGTACGATCACTGGGCGGAGGGCGAGCGGCTGTCGTTTCAGGTGACGGAGCTGCCGCTTTCGATGACCGCACCTGCCAGCGCCGATCGCCGCATCCCCCAGTTCTGGCGCGATCCGGTGATGTGGGTGGGGTTCGGACTGGCGGCCCTGCACAATATCGCCAATATCCTCCAGGCGTTCAACCCGGGCGTTGCGGCACTGGGGCTGAGCTATCCGATAGGTGCGCTTTTTACCGAGCGGCCCCTGAGCGCACTCAACGATGTCATCATGCACCACCGGCCCGAAATTGTGGGCTTCGGCTATCTGATGCCCCAGGAGATCGTGGTCTCATCGCTCATTTTCTACGCGATGATGAAGGCGGAAGGAGTCGCCGCACTGGCGATGGGCTACGATATCCCGCGCTTCCCGCATTTTGAAAGCCAGGCAGGCGGGGCGTTCGTTGCCTTCGCGCTGATACTGCTGTGGATGGCGCGCGGGACGCTGGTGCGGGAGTTCCGGAATATCTTCACCGGCCGTGGCGGCAATCTCAAGCGCTTTGCCGCCGTTGGTCTGGTACTCAGCCTCCTGGGTATCTGGGCGTGGTGGCGGGCTGCGGGAATGTCCACTTTCGCCATTGTGCTATTTTTTGGTGTTCTGCTTTTGATGGCTCTGACGTACTGCCGCGTGCGCGCCCAGACCGGCCTGCCGCTGCAG
>JBKHJK010000137.1:0-5975 GCA_046538215.1 Armatimonadota bacterium | reverse complement strand
ATGGCAATCACTACCAGCAGCTCAATGAGTGTGAAACCATGACCTGACCGCATACCCTTCGCCTCCTCGTTAAACATATAGGTACAGTATATATCTATTATGCATCAACTCGAAAGTGTGGTCAATGGCTTCTCATCAGAACTTGCCCAATGTAACAGGTACGCGCTCGTTTCTCTTGCGCCATACTTCGCAGAATGCGCCTTTCGGGCCTTTGTGCTGTCTTATTGGTCGAGCCGATCCGCCCATTCGCGCAGGCTGAGACCGCTGATCTGTGCGCGCACAAGAGCGGCGGCGCCGAGCGCCACTGCATCATCACCCAGCTTCGAGACCGCCAGCGTCAGCGTATCGGCCGATCCAGTGTGACAGTCGGCGGCGACTTCCTTTTCGATCAGCGGAAGCATGAAGTCCTCGCAGGATTCAACAAGGCCACCGCCGAAAACGACCATATCCGGGTTCAGGATATGCCGGAGACTGACCACCGCCAGGCCGATGTAACGACACGCCGTGATCAGGATCTCGGTGACCACTTCGTCGCCTGCATCGATGGCGTCTTCGATTCTTCCACTTTTGATCACGCGGTTTTCCGGCAGTTCGACAACCGTTGAACGCCCCTCATCGAGGGCCTCCTGGATATCGCGGTGGATAGCGGTCTTGGAGGCCAGCGCTTCCAGGCAGCCGTAATTTCCGCAGCCGCACAACGGGCCGTCAACCTCCATGATCATGTGCCCGATCTCGCCGGCGAGATCCTCGGGGCCGGTACGGAGCCGGCCGTCGATGACGACGCCCCCGCCGATGCCTGTACCCACGAACATTCCGATGACGGTGTCGGCATCCCTGGCAACACCCAGCCAGCACTCGGCGAATGTGCCGAGGTTGACGTCGTTCCCGATGGCTACCGGGAGATCATATCTATCCTGAATCTGTTGGACCACCTGCGAATCATCAATATCAATGTTCGGAGCGTTCACGAACCGGCCGGTCGCGCTCTCGACGATGCCCGGCACCGCCACGCCAATACCCCGTGCGCCGGATCGGGAAACATCGTCACAAAGCTCATCAATCGCGTCGCTGATCTGATCGGCCAGCGGAGTTCCGTCATGCAGCGTAGAGTGCTTGGACGAGGTGGCGATCTCTCCTTCAGGAGTGACAACAGTGGCCAGGATTTTTGTGCCTCCAACATCAACCCCGATGTAGTAATCGGATTCTCCCATCGCAATCATTCCCCGTGCTCATATCTCCGTCACTTGTGGTAAAAACGCCGCCGCCATCTGTGCGAGCAGGATTTTCTTTCCTGGCCTCGAACTATTTACGTATTATGGAAAACGCTCAGGACAGGCTTGAAGAAATTATCCAGTCAATCGACCCGGGTCACGGGCGGGATCTTTTGATGCGTGCGGCCAACTTGGCGAAAAGAGTCCATACAGGCCAGATGCGCGCTGATGGTGCGACCGTGTTCGAACACGTCGTCGGCGTGGCTGAAAATGTACTAAAAGCCGGTTTTGAGGAGCCTGAGCTCCTGGCTGCGGCGATGCTGCATGATATCCTCGAACAGACGCCACTGACACTAAACGACCTCGAAAAGACCTTTGGTACACGGGTCTCCCAGCTCGTGTACGCTGTCACTAACCGGCCGGGTGATGACGCCCGCGATAGCGTTGCCCGGGCCGAGGCGCATGGCAAGAAGGCAATATTGCTCCGGGTGTGTGACCGCCTCGACGCTGCACGCCGCGCGAGCAACCGTCCAGAGGAAGAGCGGGAAACGTATCTGGCAAATATTCGCAACCATCACCTGCAGATGGCGCGGCGGCATTTTCCGGAATTCAGCGCAAAACTGGACTATGCACTGCGTCAGGCAGGAAGCCGGCCTCCCCAGTAGCGCTTTCTCGCAGCCGGTCGTCGCTTGCATTATTCTTCGTCAAGAATGTCAGTAAGGAAATCCCGAACACTCTTATCGCTGTCACCGCTATCCTGCTGCTGTGCCTCCACGATTTTCTGCGGCAGCATCGGCACCACCATGTCAGTGAAGCGCACGGCCCCAGGAACGATGTCACGGACGGTCTCCTTCACCGGTTCCTGCAGGGCCTCAAAGACCTCCTGAATGCTCATGTCCGCGTCCACGACGTAGAAATCGAACTCCTCAATCATTTTGCCAAACTCTTCAAGCAATGCAGTCTGGTGAGCGACAAAAGCCTCGTAGCGGGTGGGTTTCCTGAGGTAGTCAAGGCCGGATTCCCAGTAGTCAAAGCCGCCGCTGTTGAGCACCCGCGGTATCAAGTTTGCTATCGAAACTTCGAGATACAGGATCAGATGAGGTTTCAGGGCAAAACCATACAGTTTTCGAAGCCAGTCATGCTCCATGCCACGCACGGCGGCCCGGGCCATCAGTGAATAGATGTAACGGTCAGTGAGCACAACGAAGCCCGCGCGCAGGGCCGGGATGATCTCGTTTTCCAGCCGGTCGGCGAAATCTGTCGCATAATACAGCGACTGCGTGCGGTGGCTCATCGTATGGCCCTCTTTGGCCTCCTGAATATGTGTTCCGGCCAGGCGGCTGCGGCGCAGACCTGTGTCATAAACGGCCAGCCCGGAGCTTTCCAGCCAGTTGCGCAGAAGCTGTGTCTGGATACTTCTGCCAACTCCGTCGGTGCCTTCGAGGACAATAAGCTTGCCCGGCAATTCGTCGGGTATTTCTATTTTGGGAACAGGAATTGAATAGAATTCAGGCTGCATTATTCCATGCCTCCTCCGGCAAGCGACTCGGCCCAGGCATCTTCCGGCCTGTGGAGAAGCCCGTCCAAATGGGGTTTGACAATGTCACGGACCTCGCGCTGCTGTGCGACAATTGGCTTGGTGCCGTCAATAACGGTCAGGTCAAACTCGTCAACCATCTGCTCGTACTGATCGAAGATGCGTTTCTGAAAGAGCTTGAAGCTTTCATACGGGTCTTCGCTGAGTCCCAGGTCCATCCCCGCCTCGTACCATTTCAACTGCGGGCGGCCGGTGAGGATACGGTCCAGGGCCACCTCGAGTGGGACCCGGAAATAGAAAGAAACTGTCGGTTTAACAGCAAAGTCGTACGTGTCACGGACCCACGCCGGATCGCATCCACGGGCGACGTCGCGTGCGAAGCCGGTGTAGGCGTACCTGTCGGCCAGTACCGCGGCGCCCGCCTTCAGAGCGGGGTTGATATTCCGGTCGCAACGGTCCGCAAAATCCGTCGCGTGAATCAGCGAAAATGTCAGTGGCGTCAAAAGCCTGCGATCCTTTCCACGCCGCGTTGTCCGCTTCACCAGCGGCGAGGAGTTCCATTCAGAGAAAAAGGCGCTGTAGCCCTGTGAAAGAAGCCACTTGTACAAAAGCCGTATCTGGGTGCTCTTCCCCGAGCCGTCAACACCCTCGACAACGAATAACCTGCCGGGATAGGGCGCAATTGGCTGCATTACGTATCACCTGCGTGTGGAGATGAACTCCAATGTGATAAACTGCATCAAGTATAACTGGGGTCGTGGATACTCGGCAAGCAACCAAAGAAATCTCAGGATCTATGCAGGCAAATGTGCTATAATATGGAAATAGTGTGAAAAAGGACTCGTATATCGTGCCTTCGATTGAAGAAACCACCGCAGCAATTGTCGCAGTCATCGATGTTGGAAGCAACACCACACGCGCTCTCGCGGGCCGCAAGACGGTTGACGGACGAGTGGTTGTGTATGGTGATGATTTCGTGCAGTCCGCTCTGGGCCGGGGTCTAAGCGAAACAGGTCGCCTGCGCGCCGAAGCCATTACCATCACGGCACAGTTCGTCCGCCATTTTCTCAGCCGACACGGGCCCTTTGATGCAGTTCACTGTGTCGGCACGGCCGCCGCGCGCGAGGCTTCCAATATCGCTGAGCTTGTTGAAGCACTCTCGGATCTCGGCGTCGAATTGGACGTGATCTCAGGCCAGCAGGAGGCAACGCTCACATCCAAAGGCGCCTTATCGGCGCTGCCCGACCTTGACGAAGATCCCGTCGCGGTCATTGATATTGGTGGGCGAAGTTCGGAGATTTCGCTCAAGTCCGGAGAACACATCCGGACGCAGAGCCTGCCCGTGGGAGCGGCAGGGATGACAGAAAAATATCTGCACTCCGATCCACCGGCCGAGCACGAGATGCAGGCGCTGTATTCAGGGGCCGCCGCCGCGCTCAAAGAACAGGCCGCACTCATAAACCAGGCGCATGCTATTGTTGGCGCCGGCGGAACAGCCGTATCGGTCGCGCTGATGGAAAACAACTGGCAGCCGTCACTTGAAGCTGTGCAGGTCCTGACGAAACAATTGTCACACGTCTGTTTGCAAGAGCGGCGCAAAATAATGCAGTTCGACCCGCAGCGTGCCGATGTGATACTTGGAGGGCTTGCCCTCCTCCGGGCGTTTTTGCAGCTTGGTACAACAAACGTTGTGCGCGTCAGTATTGGGGGTATCCGGGAGGGCATATTGTTGAACCGGGTTGGGGCCACACAGATTGTATGGACGACGCGTCGCGGGAGTGAATAGCTATGCTGGAGCTTGATCCGGAAACTATGGCGAGTTGGCCGACCCTCGACGGCCGCCTCGCCGCAGCCGTGGAAATCGGCCATTCATGGGATTTCGATGCTGAACACGCCTTCCAGGTGGGCCGACTGGCCCTGCGGATTCACGACCAGCTTCAGTACCGCCACCGCCGAGGCCAGCAGTGCCGGGAGCTTCTCATGTGCGCGGCTGTGCTGCATGATGTGGGACTGAAAAACGACCCCGAGGATCACCACCGGCGCTCGCGTGATATCATAATGCAGTCAGATCTTCGGGGGTTCAGCACGCGCGAACGTGCCATTGTCGCCGAAGTCGCCAGATATCACCAGGGCACCCCACCGACTCTGCAGCACGAAGGCTTTGCAGGCCTGCATCCGGCCGACCGGGAGATTGTCAGGCGGCTTGCGGGAGTCCTGCGTGTGGCTGACGGACTGGACCAATCGCACAGTACAGTTGTCGAGGATGTCAGACTCCGACCCGGGCGCAATCCGGTGCCGATGACCCTGATCACCCGAAATGACGCAGACGCCGAGGTGATGGCGGCTCTGAAGGTATCCGACCTATTTGAGACCATCTATGGACCACTGGCTATCGAGATCAGCCACGGGTCGTAAAACCTGCATTGGTAGTAGTGGCTCATAAAACTCCAGACACTCATAAAGGCTATTGACTCGGGCTGGAAGCTGAGAATTGAAAACGGCAACGGCCCAATTCTCACCTGGACGCTGCAAACGACAAAAGACGCACCGTCCAGGCCGAGCCACGGGAAGTTTCATAGTCATATATCAAACTCCAAAGGCTCTCCGAATCACGGGCGGCACGAGGGGCCTCGTTCCTTCACGCTAAACAGGTACCCAACGCAAATTCAGGGCCGAGCCACGAGGCCTTTTCGTTTTTATGAGGCACTGTTGCCTTCATTGGCAGGTATTGAACACGTCGCAGGAGAGAGGGAGCGTATCGCGCGACTACCTGAAAAAGCAGAGAGGCTCCGGCCCTCGCTCAGGCCAGAGCACGCGCCTGCGATGGTTCGGCCGGGGTCCATATTTGCTTCAAACAGGCGGCAACATGAGGCACCAGTTTTTTCAACAGCGCCGCGTCGTAGTTGTCGAAAGTCCCCACATCGCTCGCACCCAGGGTCAGCAGATACTTCGTTTCGTCCTGCAGGGTGAGTGGCACCGTGGTGCATGAATGAAT
This sequence comes from Armatimonadota bacterium, assembly GCA_046538215.1. Classification (GTDB taxonomy): domain Bacteria; phylum Armatimonadota; class Zipacnadia; order Zipacnadales; family UBA11051; genus JBKHJK01. The sequence goes on along the minus strand of JBKHJK010000137.1, from coordinate 232 downwards.
GCCATTGGCCGCCAGGATGCGCTCCAGTGAGTCCGGGCTGTAAGCGGCGTCAACGCAAATTGCAGTGCCCAGATTCCCCCGACACATTTCAATGATAAGAGAGCTCGCAGGCAGATACCTCCCCGGTTTCATATCCAGGTCCTCGGGCGTAAAGGCTTCGACACAGGCATTTTGCTGACGATCCTGCCAGCTCATCATCACCGCAGCTTCGTGAGGGACCAGTGTCATCAAC
>JBKHJK010000136.1:0-5991 GCA_046538215.1 Armatimonadota bacterium | reverse complement strand
ACGGCTCCCTGAGGCTGGTGGATGTCAGCTCAGGGAGCAAGCTGAAAACAGACCACCGGACGGATCTGTACCGAGAAGAGAAGCCACTTATCAACATCAGCGCCCTTCCGACCGCCCCATCACAACTGAAACAGCGCCTGGCACTCTTGCGCCCCGCCGACATGACACGCTTTGCACCGCTTGAGTGCAGGCGGGATGACGGAGTCCGGGTTTTCTGCCAGTACGCTTCATTGCCCGCCTCGGCGGATGCACGTATCCAGATGCGTGTTGATTTCACCTCCTCAAAGCCGCACACCGGCAACCTGTTTTCCGTTCTGGGTCTTCGGGAACAGCCCATTCGATACGCCGCGGAACCCGGTAATCCCTGCAGTCGCCCCACCAATCGCCTCTATCTGCTGAATTGTGGGAAGTTCAAGCGGGTTGACGCGCTGCTGGACGATGATGGTGTAACCATTGATTCGCTTTTCTGCGACACCAACGCGGCACGGCTGTCCACCAGCGATATTGAAACGGGCTTGTGGCACCTGAAAAACTCGGTGCGGCTGTGGGTAAAGGCCGCCGGAGATCTGAAAAGAAGCGGGACAAAGGCACCGGATCGGTCCGCAATCATGCATGCCAAAAACGTTGCGTGGGTCGTGACCGACAGCGCCCGGGAATGGCATGAGGGGAAGCGAGTGTTTTCTGCAAAGGTGCCACACAACTACGAGTGGCCCATGGGAAACATGCGTGCATATGGCGACTTTGAAAAGGCCGATATCGTTGTGGCGCTGTATGACTATGAGGAGCGGTATGAGTACCGTTCGCCATACTACCACTTCGAGGGAGTCGCCAACACGGGCGGACATATTACGTATTACCGCAACAGCGTGCGGCTGGCGATCATTGATGCTGACAATCCTGATCGGCTTTTGATGCTGAAGCACATGACCGCCCGACCGGAGCGCGAGGGATGGATGATCACGCGGTTGGCGGGGTGGAGCGGTGAGAAGAAGACCGGCTCTTCAAAACTGGCGAGCGAGTTGCGTTCGACGCTGAAGGCACTGCAGCTTTAATGAGCAGGTTTACGCCAGCGAAAAGGTACCTATCTGCCTTCTGCCCAACGAAACCTTGCGCCGCTTACCCTGCGACATACCGCGGTTTTCACCCCAGTGCCACATCAAGCACCATCATCACTGTGAAACCAAACATCACTCCCATGATGGGAAACTCACCGCTGCTGTCTTCCTCCTGCGACTGCGGGATGAGGTCTTCGGCGACGACAAAAATCATCGCCCCGGCCGCAAACGCCAGGGCATAGGGGAGAATGGGTCGGGCGATGAGAACGAGAGCGGCGCCTGCGACGCCGGAAATCGGCTCGACGAAGCCCGAGAACTGTCCCCACCAGAAGCTCTTGGCTCTGGAGAGGCCCTCACGGCGCAGCGGCATGGAGACGGCAAGACCCTCCGGGAAGTTCTGGATGCCTATGCCGAGGGCAAGCGCCATGGCTCCGGTAATACTTGCGGCTTCGAACCCCGCCGCAGCCGCGCCGAAGGCCACACCAACCGCGAGACCTTCAGGGATATTATGCAGCGTAACGGCAAGCACGAGAAGCGTGCTGCGGCGCCACGATGATTTCACGCCGTGGGCCTCGTTTTCTGCAAATCCCGGATGCAAATGTGGGAGTGTCTTATCCACGGCCCACAGGAGCGCTCCACCGAGAAGAAACCCCGTAGCGGCTGGCACCCACGCCGGGACAGGCCCGTCTTCTGCCATTTCAATCGCGGGAGCCAGCAGCGACCAGTAGCTTGCCGCAATCATCACTCCGGCGGCAAACCCCAGCATGCCGTCGAGTATTTTCTGGTTCACCTCTTTCGCCGAAAATACACCTGCAGCACCGGCCGCGGTGACAAACCAGGTGAAGCAGGTTGCGATCAATGCCTGTACGACGGGGCTGAAACCGGCCAGCCACTCAATCACTCTTTGTCATCTCCTGTTGAACGCCCCCGGTGACTCCAGTTTCGGTGCTCCAGTCACCAGGGCAGTAGTGTCTCATAAAACCAAAAGGTACCGTGGCTCGGCCTGATGCGTGCAATGTTTGCACGACTCAGGTGGGAGATTGTCATTTATTTCTCAGCTTCCAGCCCGAGTCCATCCCTTTCGATGGCCGCAAAAGTTTTATGAGTCACTGTTGGTCACCAGGGTAAAGCTGCTCTTGCAGGATTCCCATTTCACGAACCGCCCTGCCGGCGACTCTGCAGGTCTCGATCCGGTCAATGCTGTGGGCGTCGGAGCAGATCGCTATCTTCGGCCCCTCCGCCGCCAGATCTTGCAGGTATTCCTCGTAATCGGCCACGAACCGGTCGGAATAGGCCTCCCGAACCCAGATCGCGCCTGCATTGGCCTCAACCGCTGTATCGTGTGCTGCGGCGACGGCGCCGAGCTGTTTCGCGTAGTCATCGGGGATACAGCTCATGTCGGTCAGCCAGTTGAGCCTGCCTTCCTGGAAATCGCGCCCCATGAAGGACCAGGGGTGGGCGAGGATATCAACGAGCGGATGGCGGGCGATATCGAGCATAAGCTCCTGCTGCAGTTCGATGATCCCCTCAGGATCGGGATGGTCGAAGTAGCTACCGTGGACGCCGCAGACCACCAGTTCGAAGCCCAGCGCCTCAATGTCCTCTTCAGTGACAGTTATTTCACCAGTGCCGGGGCCGCATGAATCAGCCTCGACGCCGAAGATGACCTCGATGTCGGTATCAATCTCCTGCAGATCCTCGCGGATCGGGCGGTGTTTGTCCAGAGACTCCGGTCCCCACATGTGGTCCGTTATCGCGATTCTTGTCAACCCCAGCCGCTCCGCGGTGCGCACGATAGCCGAGACCGTCATCGTCTCATCCGCACAGCCCAGATAATGTGTGTGGATGTGGAGATCCGTTTCTTCGTACACGCGCCACCTCCGGTTGCCGTCCCATGAGCCGTTCAATACCCCGCGTTTTTACAGGTGCGCGGGCGACAGGGGCGGTCAATCTCCGATATAAAGCTGCTCCGGCGTAATACCGGCCTCGCGCACCGCTCTGCCTGCTGTCGGTGCTGCCCCCATGCGTTCGATGTTGTGGGCATCGGAGGCAATCGTTATTTTCGCGCCTTCGGATGCCACTGTGTGCAGATATTCACAATAATCCTCGACGAACTCAGGCGTGTAGCAATCGTTCGTAAAAATCGCACACGCATTGGCCTCGACCGCGGTCTCATGCTCTGCCGCAATCTCGCCGAGCTGGTGGGCGTAGTCGTCCGGTATGCGGCTCATATCCGTCAGCCAGGCGACGGTTCCGTCCTCGAACTCTCTCCTTCCGAACCACCATGGATGGACGAGCACATCAACCAGCGGATGGCGGACTACATCAAGCATCAGCTCCTGCTGCAGCTCAATGATCCCCTCGGGATCGGCGTGATCAAAGTAGCTACCGTGGACGCCGCCGATGACGAGCTCGAAGCCGAGGTCGTCAATCTGCTCCTGTGTTATGGTCACCTCCCCGGTGCCCGGGCCGCAGGAGTTGACCTCAACTCCGAAGATGATCTCGACATCGGTATCAGCCTGCTCGAGGTCGTCACGGATTGGGCGGTGATCATCCAGAAACTCTGGCGCATTGAGGTGGTCGGTGATGGCGATGCGTTCAAAGCCAAGCTCCTCGGCCTTTTCAACGATGGCAGGTATGGTCATCGTTTCATCCGCACAGCCGAGGTAGTGGGTGTGAATATGGAGATCTGTTGTCTCATACATGGGTTTCACCTCGTGGTGGTAATCAGCATCATTGTTCGAGGCCCTGGCTGTGCGGCCCCCAGTCTTCTTCCTGTGGGATGAGCTTTTCACCATCGGCGAGACCGTCGGGCCGGTCGCTGAGCATCTCAACCAGCCGCTGCCGCCACATCTCCACGGTATCCGCCCAGCGCTCATCTTCGGACAGGTCGTGCAGCTCATGAGGGTCATTGTCCAGGTCGAAGAATTGCTCCCTGTCATCCAGCGGGAACCAGATGTACTTCTGCTTCCCGTCAGTGAGATACTGCATCGCCTCGCCGGAGTCGTAGCACGTCGAATGCTCGCCGTGGATATACTCGCGCGCTTCGTTGCCATTCAGGGCTTCGAAGACGCTGGTGCCGGTGACTGACTCCGGGATTGCTACGCCTGCTGCATCCAGCAGTGTCGGCATAATATCCTGTATGCCGACGATCTTGTCGAACTGGCCGGTGGGTGCATCCATCCCGGCCGGGTAGCGGATGAAGAAGGGGATTCGCGCCGAGCCCTCGTAGGCGTAGGTCTTGCGGTGCAGGTAATGGTCACCCAGCATGTCTCCGTGATCGGAATGAAACAGCATGAGGGTATCGTTCAACACGCGGCCGAGTTCGGCATGAGCCAGCCGCTCCATCAGGTGCCCAATCTGAAAGTCAATATGCGTGCAGCAGCCCATGTATCCTGCCCGTTCGGGATGGATGAAATCCTCCGGCAGGCGTCCATGCCAGGCGGTGCGATCGGGATGCGCAATCGGCACGTTGTGAATATCCGCCCAGTCACCGACGACCGGCTCCGGCAGGTCCTCATTGATGTACATGTCCCACAAGTGCTTTGGTGGGTCGTAGGGCGAATGCGGCGCCCGGATGGAAATCCAGACAAAGAACGGCTTCGTTGGATCGCGGCGCTTCAGCTCCCGCAGCGTCGTATCAATCGCCCAGTTGGTCTGGTGGTACCGGTCCTGCAGGTGAAAGGGCCGGGCCAGCCATCCGTTGGCGTCCACGCCGTGAGAGAACGGGTGGGCCTGCGGGCCAAACTCCTCTTTGAGCCACTCGTGATAGTCGCTTTCACCCTCCGCGCGGCCGTTGGCGGTGAATACGCTGTGAAACCCATACAACTGCCGCACGAAGTGAACGTTGCGGGTGCCGACATCAATGCAGTGATACCCGGCATCGGCAAACGCCTGCGCCACCGTATTCGGCTCCTCCCAGAAGTCGGTGCTGTAGCCGACAAGGCCGCAATCGTAGTTGCCTTTGCCGGAGAGGATCATCCGGTGGGCTGCGGTGGTTGAGGGCACCTCCGAATACGCGTTGGGAAAATACGCTCCCTGGTTGGCCCACGAATCGAGGTTCGGTGTCTTCACCACCGGATGTCCGGCGATGCTGAGGAAGTCTCCCCGCCACTGGTCGGCGGTGATCAAAACAATATTCGGTCTCTGCTCGGCCATGGAAAATCCTCCTGTCAGGTCTCAGGCACAGGCCTCGTCAACTGCATCCATCAGATCGCGGAATTCGTCATCATCGGCAACCCACGTCGAAAGCTGCAGCAGGCCGGGGTTGAACTCCTCCACAAAGCGCTTGATGGTGGGCACGTCACCGCCAAGCACCAGCGCCCGGCCGGTGTCCTGGATGCGGTGGTACATGTCAAACCATGTCGAATCATCAGTCCCCGGCTGCCCCGCTCCCGGCACCCACTGTATCACTCGCAGATTGTCAATCTTCAGCAGGTGGTCCAGGTGGGCGATCTGCCCGGGCCCGTCGAGGTGATAAATCCCGTAATCGAGAAATTCGCAGTCGGCCTCCAGGGCCGGGACCACGAACTGGGCAAACATATCCGGCGACAGCATAGCCGCGAAATCGCATTGCAGCGGATACTGCTTTCCGGCGGCAAAAAAGCCCCACCGATTGCAGCTTCCACCGTATGCCGGCTCCATCATCGCATAGAACCGGTCGAACGCTTCAAACCACAGCGCCTGGACATCGCGGCGGAGGCGCTGGACCCGCTCGGGGCAGTCAATAAGGTCCATCAGCAGGTTCTGCGTCCCCCGCACAGCCGCACAGATGTCCAGTTCCCCGCCGATATCGGGAGTGGCAGTGACGAATCCGGCCTCGATAGCCTTGCGGACAGTCAGCTCCATCCGCTGCCACCAGATGTCGTTTTCGTCGAAGCAAATATCCTCCAGCTCCGACCAGTCGGTGGGCTTTTCCACCCAGACAGTATCGGGC
>JBKHJK010000135.1:0-6006 GCA_046538215.1 Armatimonadota bacterium | reverse complement strand
GCTCCGTACTGCTCTCTATCCCATCCGTAGCCGCCGACGTCGAGGCAGGAGCCGCTGGAATTGACGATGGTATTGAAGGCGATCGTCACTCGCTCGACCGGCGTGTATTCATTCAGCGCCGCCTCCGGCCAGCCCGCCTGCAGGCGGATGCCAAAGCTGTCGGTATCGGCGATGTAATTGTTGAACACGCGCTGGTCGCGGTTGATCACGCGGATCCCGTTTGCTCCGTCCTTGCCATCACCGAAGATGAAGTTGCCCTCCACGACGTTCCGCTCGCCGTGCCGGAGGGTCAGGTGCCCGCTGGAATGCCGAAAGGTGTTGTGGCGGTAGGTATTTTCGCAGCTTTTGTTGGAGATAATCTCCGCTTCGCCGTCACAGTCTTCGAAGAGGTTGTTCTCGACGATGCAGTGTCCGTTGTACACGGAGGTGCTGCTGAGGCCGATGCGGATTGTTTCGCCGCCGTTTCGTCCGAGTGGCGGGCGACCGGCGAAATGGTTGTGGTCAATCTGTGAGGCAGGGGGCCTGCCCTCACGCACATCTGCCATCAACGTGTTGCCGATATCGGTCTGGCCGCGGAAATAGCAGTGATCCACGCGGTTTTCGCGCCCGCCTATCGCGACCCAGTGATATACCCGGCCCTCTTCGTTGGAGTTGTAGTCCACGAAGGCGCAGTCGGTCACGCGATTGTTGCTGCCGCCGATTGACAGAATGCTGCGATGCCGAATGAGACTCCCCGTCTCGCGTGACACGGGTGGCGAGCCGTCTTTGAACACCAGCCCGGATATGATGAGATTATCTCCTCGCACCGCCGCGCAGGATGAACCCGTGAGAATGACCTGGCCCGGTGTCTGTGCTCTGAGGGTCACCGGCGCGTCGGGAGTGCCGTTGGTCTCGAAGCTCACCACCGTATCCGTCCAGGTGCCGTCGGCCATGATGATTTCGTCACCGGGAGCGACGGCCTCGATGGCGGCGGCCAGTTCCTCGGCATCACTTACCAGGTGCTCCGCGGCCGGTGCGGATGCTGCACATGCAATCAGCGCGATAAGACAGATCGTTGTGACACAAAAGACTCGTGACATATCAATCCCTCAGTAGCGTGCGAATATCGTCCAGCCTTCGATGCGCCTGATATAGATCACCAGCCAGCCTGCCGCCATCCACGCGCGGGCCTGTGGTGTTTCGGGGTCATTGCGCCACCACTTGCGGCTTTCACGGGCCTCGTCGGGCAGTGACTCCCCGATGATGCGCTCAAGGGCTGCAAAGCGCATCGGCAGGCGGGACGTTTCGACCTCACAGAGATACTCATACAGTGGATAAAACGGGCTGTCCGGATCGGGCTGGATCCGCTCATCGGGCGTGTCGGCCTTCAATACAGCGTCGGCGGTCTGCTGGATCTGGTTGTTGGCGATGGTGTGCTGTGCGTCGCTCTGTGTCGCGATCGCCGGGGCGTCGGATATATCCTCGATGACGTTATCTGTCACCACACACCCCGCTGAATCGCCCAGGTCAATGCCCTTTTGCCCGTCGGCATAGACGCTCTGGCGGATGATGTTGCCGGAGATGACGTGGCCGCCGGAGCCCCCTGCATCGGCGATCCGCACGGCACCATCGTAGTTGTCGGTCATCATGTTCCCCGAAACGGTGAAGCCCCGGCAGTCCTCCTGCAGCAGCACACCCGTCGGGCAGTGCATGTAGTTGCTGTCGATGATGATATCGCGGCTGTCGGTGGCGACGATGCCCTCCCGGAAACCCTCAATGGTGTTGTTGGCAATGACGTGCTGGGCGCTGCCGTGGAGGATGATGGCCTCGTTGTGCCCGTAGGCGATGTGGTTGTTGACGATGCGGATTTCGCGGCAGTATTTGCCGATATAGATATGCTCGTCCTGCTGCTGGCCGTCCTGTGAGCTGCGGGTCTGGTTGCCGTGAAAGGTCAGGTGGTGGAGGTTATCGGCGTGCAGCATTCTTTTGCAGTCGCGCATCCAGCAGTCGCGTACCGTGACATTGGTGGCATTGGGTGTGACAACGATGGCACAGCCGCCGAAGCCCTGGAAGAAGCAGCCGTCAATCATGGTGTCATTGGGCCAGCGGAGGTACAGGGCGTCGCCGGCCTCGTAATTGCCCACCAGCGTCAGGTCGCGGATGGTGATCCTCAAGTCGGGCCACCAGCTATCCTCCACCCCGGTCAGCTCCAGAAGCGGGCTGCCGTCGGTGGCGGTGAACTCGATGACCGAGGCGCGGCCGTCGCCGTACAGATACAAATGCTGTGTATCCTCGAGATTCACGCGGATGGTCTCGTCAACCTGATACCGTCCGGCGGGCAGATACACTGAACCGCCCGGCCGGGGCGAGTTCAATGCTTCCTGCAGGTCTCCAATCTCCGCGGCGTTGGTCGCCGGTGCAGTGTGTTCTGTTCGCATTTCGGATTCTCCCGGAGTATGATCTCAATCGAATCTGCGGCATCGAAGAGATGTATTCCCCTCGCCTATTTCTCACCATCTATTTCTTTTTCCAGCCGCTCCAGCAGGGGCGTGACCTCCGTGGGCGGTTTGTCCGTGGTCCCGTTGGTCAGGGTCTTCACCTGCCGCATGAGTCGCCCGGTGTCGGAGTGGGCGTGGATATACCGCGCCAGCCAGACCTGCGGCTTGTCCATATCGCCCTCCCTCAGAAATGAAGCCTCGAGGACGCCGCAAAATCTCATCATGCGCTCCAGACGTTCATAAGCGATGGAGCTTCCCAGGTCTGTCTTCAGCCGCATGGCCAACTCGTCCTTCTTTTGCAGCCATTCCGCCATCCCGGCGACAATATCCGTGAGGTCATCTCCCCGTCCTCCGCGGATGGTGATGAAGCGCCAGGTGCCGACCAGCCCGAAGTTGGCGTCGATGAAATCCGCGTCACCCAGAAGAAAGTTCTCCAGCGGGTCACCGGGGCTCGTGCCGCCTGCGTGGGTGGCGATGGCGAAGGTGACGCGCGCGGTGAATTCGGGCTTGAAGTCAAGTTTCTCCAGCAGCTCGCGGGCCTGTTGGGCGCCCACGCGGGCGTGCTCATCACCGACCGGCTTGGCGATATCGTGCAAAAGTGCGGCGTAGCGGATGACGCGCTCATCGGCCCCCGCCGTCCGCCCCATTGCGGTCGCGAGGTTCGTCACCCTGAGTGTGTGATCATAGGTATATCCGGCCCAGTGATAGCCCTCGCGCTGTGGCGGCCATCCTTCAAGCCGGCTGCGAACGATCTCTTTGAGTGTCTCGTAGCGTCCATGGTCAGATGATTCTCCGGTCACGTCTCAAGCTCCCATTCTTTTGCTGTTCGTCAGCAGATGGCTTAGAGCAGATGAATTGTCAGGCATCCTCGGTCACCCCGAGCTTTTTAGCAAGCCAGGGCACGGCGATGTTCTCCTTGAAGCAGTGTGCGGGCACGTCCACGTTGCAGTATTCGAGGTGCTCCTGCAGCGTCATGCCCTCGAAGTATTTCTCGTCGTCATGCACGCGGCTTTCGGGGTCGGAAAACTTCGGGTAATAATGCACCGTGAAGTTATCCGACGCATCTTCAGTGTCCCACGCGCGGGCGGTTGTTTCAATATCCCGGGTCCTGCCGCCCTCGGTGATCAAAAAGGGGCGCGGGGCGACGGCGGCCATCAGATCAATATAATCGAACCACTGCTGCATGCCCGGGATGTAGTGGCCGATATGCGGGCGGAAATCCGTCACATGCACCTCCCGGTCGCGCCAGCAGCCCGCCCAGTCGTTCCACACCACCGCGGCCAGCGAGGGTTCGATGACGCCCATGTGAAGCGCGGGCAGCGCCCCCAGGGAATGGCCGCTGGTGGCGATGCGGGTTTCGTCAACGTAATCGCGCCCCCGCAGCCACTGCAATATCTGCATCTTCTCAAACACCGACTGCCCCTCGAAGCTGCGGCCCACCCATATCGCGTGAATGGTCCATTCGTCGCGCCTGCCGTCGAAGCAGTCACAGGTTCGCTCGCCACGGTCGGGATGATCCACGGCAATGGCTGTGATCCCCGCCTGCGCATAAAACTTCGCCATCCGGTTGCGCACCGGGTGCTTATTGGGGATCGCCCAGGGTACTTCTTCAGGCTCGCCGGCCAGAAGCTCCTTGGAGCTGCTGCTGCCGGGGAAGCACATCACCGCCGGGCCGGGATCGTCCGCCGAAATATGGTCGGGCATCAGCGCCAGAAACGGCACCACGCTGTAGGCTTCAGGATAGATCTCCCATTTCTGCAGCTCATAGCCGTCCCGCTGCTCGGCCCACAGCATCTTTGGCTCCGGCTGATCGGGGCTTTTAGGCGGGAAGGCCAGAAGCTCGGTGAGCTTGCTCTGCACCTGCGTGCGCCACTTCTCCTGCTCTTCCGCGGTCATTTCCGGGTCGAACTGTAGCGCCGGCTCCAGGTTCCTCAGATACGTGTTCATGAACCCCTCGATGTCCTGAAACCGTCCATCATCCCGATCGCTTTCAAAAACCAGCCTGTCTGACATGCCAGTGACCCCCGGTGATCTTTTTCGTGCACTTCCGTTTGCACAGGGCACGTACCTGCATTCATCATGTCTTTGCAGGTCTCCTCACAGAGGAGCGGAAATGGATATATGCCTTTACCGAGAGACTTGCGGGCAGGAGGCGGAAAGGATTACTGCCATGGAGATGCGTAAAAGCCGGGTTTTGAGGAAGCTGCGGGCCGGCGAAACGGTTCTGTCATACAAAACCAATCTTGTGGATGCACGGGCAACCGAAATTGCCGCACAAGCTGGCTTCGACTGCGTGTGGTCGTGCCTGGAACATGTGCCGAACAGTATCTCTGTGGTCGAGCAGCAGGTGTGGGCGGCGAAGGCGTATGATGTGGATCTGCTGGTGAGGGTTTCACGAGGGCCTTACAGCGACTATATCCGGCCACTGGAGATGGATGCCAGCGGGATCATGGTGCCGCATGTGATGAGCGCCGATGACGCCCGGGACGTCGTGCACATGACTCGCTTCCAGCCGGTCGGCAGGCGCCCCGTTGATGGCGGCAATGCCGACGGCGGCTACTGCGGCATAGAGTTTGAGGAGTACCTCCAGCAGGCCAACGAGCAGCGCTTCATCATCTTTCAGATTGAAGATCCCGAGCCGATGGAGGAGCTGGAAGAGATCGCGGCGGTCGAAGGCTACGATATGCTGCTTTTCGGCCCTGGCGATTTCAGCCACGGACTTGGCATACCCGGGCAGATGGATGACCCGAGGATTACCGAAGCCCGCGAGCGTATTGCGAAAGTCGCTCGCGAAAATGGCAAGTTTGCCGGGACCACTGGAAGCCCTGACACGCTGGCGGAGCTTGTGGATATGGGATATCAATTCATCAATGTCGCCGCCGATGTGGTTGCACTTACGAACCAGTGCCAGACCGTTTTCCAGCAGTGCCGGGAAGCTCTCCAATAGCCCGCAATGCGCAAGACGCCGACGATTCAGCCATTATCTTATATACAATCCAGGAGTGAATCGCCATGATCCGACTTGGTCTCGTTGATTTCGACACCTCGCACGTGGTCAATTTCACAAAGCGCCTGAATCACATTGACATCGAAGAAGACCAGCAGGTGGATGGCGCCCGCGTTGTCGCCGGGTGGCCGGGATCGTCCATGCACTCCCCCGACCGCCTGCCGAAGTTCACCGAACAGATGCGCGAGATGGGTGTGCAGGTCGTGGACGAAAAAGAGGATCTGATGGATCTGTGTGACGGCATCTGCATCGAGGCGAATGACGGGTCCGTGCATCTGCAGCGCGCGCAGCCGTTTCTCGAAGCCGGGATGCCCTGTTTTGTGGACAAGCCGTTTGCCTGCAGTGTCCCTGACGCCCGGGAGCTGATTGAGCTGAGTGACAAACACGGAGCGCCTATTTTTTCCTCGTCGCCTCAGCGCTTCGTTCCCCAGATCGTGCAGGCCGCCGATGATGAAGAGATCGGTGAAACCCTCGGTGCTCACACCGGCACCCCTGCGAAAGAGCATCCCGTCAATCCGGGGC
>JBKHJK010000134.1:0-6016 GCA_046538215.1 Armatimonadota bacterium | reverse complement strand
CCCCCAGAGCGGTGCAATAACCCCACATCTGGAGCGTGTCAGGCCCCACGTGTGCTGGCATCCGCTGATCACCTCCGCCGACGCCCCGTGGCATTTCAGGATCGCCGCCCTGGCCGCCTGTACCATCATCATCGTCGCCATCATTCGCTTCGCGTGGCGCCTGGCCAGCAGCTACCGCCTCCAGCTTCTGACGTCTAACGCATCCACGGACGACAGCGACCCCGGTTTCATTGTCGTTGCCTCGGAGGCCCATGCGGCGTTTACAGTGGGGCTTTTCACCGGAGCCATCATCGTCTCGCAGCGGCTGGCTCGCGAGCTGCCGAAAGAGCAGTATGAGGCTCTTGTGGCACACGAAAAGTTTCATCTCTCCCGCCGCGATAATCTTCAGCATCTGCTTTTGGAGCTGGCGGCGATGCTGGCGCTCCCGGTCCCGCTGGGATATATCTATTTCAACCGCTGGCGTGCGGCCGCTGAAACTGCCTGTGACCGGGCGGCGGCTGGTGCAACGTCCACAGAAACTGTCACGAACCTCCTGCAGCGCCTGGAGGATATGCACATGGAGCACACCGCCAGGATATCCGGTGGAACGCTTCAACCAGCCTATCGCAGCGGGCTCTCCCCCGCAGAGCGGATTACACATCTGGGCGGCCCCGGTCACCCCACCGTGGCACCGCCCCTGCGTGCCGTCCTGACGACGGAGGCTGTGCTTCTGTTGGTCGTCTTATGGTTATTGCGACGTCCACTCGTTGATTCACTGTATTGCGCAGGCGAATGCGTTTTTTCCATTCTTTCAGGCGGGTTATCGCCACCCGGTGCAGACTTTGCCAATACCGGGGCTGTTGTGCTAAAATTCCGGTGACGGAGAACCTGGGTTTTGAATGGAAAAGCGTCATCCGTCTCGGCATTCTCGGAGGCACCTTCGATCCTGTTCACAACGGGCACCTCGCAGCCGCACGGGTGGCCGCTGATGCGTGCGACCTCGACCGGCTCCTGTTTATCCCTGCCCGAAAGCCTCCCCACAAGACCGATGCGAACATCTCGCCCTCCATGCACCGCTATCTCATGGCCGTTTTGGCCACTGTGGACACAGAGCGGTTCGTGGTCTCGCGGGTGGAACTGGATCGGGAGGGGCCCAGCTATACCATCCACACCATCCGGCAGTTAAAGGAGCTGACCGGACAGGATACGGAGATTTTTCTTGTTCTCGGGGCGGACATGGTCCTCGACATTGTCAACTGGTACGAGCCGGACGCAATTATGCAGGAGGCTCGTGTGATCGGTGTTTCCCGCCCCGGTTTTGATTTGCAGAATATGGAGCAAAAACTCGGTCAAAAGCGTTCTCAAAGAATAGAGATCGTGCCGGCGGATACTCCCGATATTTCGGGGACAGAAATACGGAAACGAACCCGAAAGGGCAACGCGATTACAGACGCGGTTCCAGATGCGGTAAGAGCGTATATCGAGGCCGCTCAGTTGTACACATAGACCCTCGATCTCAGGGCGTATCTCCCGGGGTCGAAAGCCGGAGCCGACCATGCGCACATCAACTGACTACATCCTGTACATGCTGGTTTTCGCCGTGATTTCCGGCGGCGCCTACGGTGTGTACGACGCCGTCAGCACGCCACCGGTCCGCGTGGAACAGGCGCGGCAATCTGACACCTGGCAGACCAACGACGCACACCTGCAGACGCCGGATGAAGAGCTGGCGGGGATTGTTCGCATCGTCCTGATCGGTGCCGACGACCGGGAGGGCGAAACGGGACGATCCGACACTCTCATGGTGGCCTTCATCAATCCCGCCCGCAGCCGGCTGGCACTCATGTCCATCCCCCGGGACCTGCGCGTACGGATACCCGGACACGGTTACGACAAAGTCAATGCAGCGTATGCGGCGGGGGGGCCACCGCTGACGGTAGAAACGGTGAAGAATTTTTTGGATGAAGATATTGACCACTGGGCCAAAATTGATTTCGAGGGCTTCGTGAACGCCGTGGATACACTCGGCGGCGTGGAAGTGACGGTTCCCGACATTGAGGGATCGCAGACCGGCGGCCAGCACCACGGCATGAACTACGACGACAACTGGGGCAACCTGCATATTCACCTCAAGCCCGGCCGCCAGAAGCTCGATGGCGAGGAAGCGCTGGGCTTTGTCAGGTATCGCAAATCCAACGTGTATCGCAACCGCCGCGGCGTGAAATACCGGGCCGGGATTAATGACATTGAGCGCGCGAAAAACCAGCAGACTTTTTTGCAGGAGCTGATCAAGCAGAAGCTCCGCGTCACGAACCTGCCAAATCTCGTGAAAGCCGGCAGCCAGATCCTGGGCTATCTGGAAACCGACCGGGAGCTCACCTGGATGAAGGCCTACCATCTTTTCAAGATTATCAGACAGGTAAAACCCTCGGAGATATACACGATGACGGTGCCTATCCGGGACCGATGGATATCCAACGGCGAGCAGGAGATTTATTATGCCGAGGTGGTCCGCAGCACCTTCCGCGAGCGCCGCTCAGAAATGCAGGATTACCTGTACGGACGCGAGCGGTCTGACGTGCAGGTGACGGTGCTGAACGGGTGCGGACGAGCCGGGATCGCGGCGACTGCGGCGGATCTGCTGAACGATCGAGGCTTTAACAATGTTAAGATCGGCAATGCCGCACGCTTCGATCACACAATCACTGAAATCGTGTATTATGGAGACACCGAGACAACGGCCACCCGGATCGCCCGGCTGATGGACTGCGGACGGCTGACACACGCATCGGCCGATGAAGACCAATCGGGGGTTGAAATTATCGTCGGCGAGGATTTTCAACCCTGACGGAGAAAAGAACAGTAACAGTGCACAGGCCCGGATGATTGCAAGGAGGCGATTTTTTGGAGCAACACCCACAGGAGAAGGTCCAGATCGCCGTTGAGTCGATTCTGGAGAGGCGCGGGCAGGACGTTGTCGTGATGGATATGCGGGACGTAACCACGATCTGTGATTATTTTGTCATCTGCCATGGGCTCTCTCCCACTCACATAGATGCCCTGGCCGAAGAAGTACAGCAGCAGATGAAAGCAGACGGACATCTCCCGTTTCACATAGAGGGTAGCAAAGATGGCCGTTGGGTCATCCAGGACTATCTTGAGGTCGTCGTTCACATCTTTACGCAGGAAGCCCGGCGCTTCTATGACCTCCAGCGCCTGTGGAGTGACGCGAAGATTGTCGCGGAATACTCAGAAGAGTAACGACACTGTTGAGCCCGACAGTGTGGAGCTTGAGCGGCGGCTGAAGCGGCTGGACATGCGTCTGTCCGCGGGTCATATTGAGGAGGCCCAAAAGCTCGCACAGGAGCTGGTGGCCGATTTTCCCGAAAGCACCTCCGCCCACGAAATGTACGGCGATGTGTATATAGCCGCCGGCGATTCGGCTGAGGCACGGAAGCATTACAGGAAAGCCATGGAACTGGAGCCGGCCAATGCCGATGCCGAGCGGAAGTTTGGGGCCGCCTTGATTAATATGTCGGACACCGAGCGGAGGCGGAAGATGATACAGGACCTCCTCAGTGGTGCCGACGACCACGCCGTGGACTCACGCCGCCCCCTCAACGCCACACTCATCGCCCTGGTGTTCCCCGGTCTGGGCCAGCTTTACAACAGGGAACACGAAAAGGGGATCATCGCTTTCGTCCTCGCCGCTGTTCTCGTCATCCTGTTGTTTCACTGGCTGGTTTTGACTCCCTGGGAGATGGTTGTCGCACGCTCAGCGGACCAGAAGCTGTCATTCGCCGGCCAGTTGCAGGAGGCGGAACAGGTGTTGAGCACAATGCCGTGGACGTACTGGGTGCCGGTCGTCGGCGCACTGCTGCTTTTGCTTGGAATATACATCTATGGCATCTGGGACGCTTACACCACAGCCCGAAAGCGCAGCCGTGACCACGACGTGCTGGGCGTCTGACAAAGCCGTCGTTTGTTGAAAGTTTGACATAGAATATATTCTGTATTATGCTTTCTCCGAGGGAGCCCCATAACACGGCTATTGGGGGGAAAGGGAAGTGCTCGGGCGCGTAAAGTGGTTCGACGCCCAGAAGGGCTACGGTTTCATTGAGCGCGATGACGAGGCTGATGTCTTCGTGCACTACAGCGCTATCCAGCAGGAAGGCTTCAAGACTCTGGATGACGGCGAACTCGTTGAATTTGAACTTGTTCACGGTGATCGCGGCCCACAGGCTGCCAATGTCATCCGAAAAGGGCAGACGTCGGAGGACTCGGAGCCAGTGAGTGAAGCGGTGGAAGAGGCGGACGAAGCAGAAGCCGAAATCGAAACCGAAGATGAAGACGAAGGCTGGCTCTTTTAGGGAACGCTAAAGCGACACAAATGCCCTGCCCTCTGAAAACACCCATTTCCCACGTCAATGGGGGGAATTTGTGGGTGTTTTTGTTTTATTGATTGACCCGACCCTTTCTGGAGCGTCCATTCACCATGGCCCCGAAGAAACGCGGGATTCGGCGTCTTGTCGAATATTATCTGCACCTCGCCCAACGCCACATCAGGCGGACGCGTTTCGGGCATTATGCGCGGATCCTTGTCGCCGGCACGATCGTTGGGGCTATTGGCGGCCTCAGCGCCATCGCGTTTCGCTGGTTAATTGTCTTCTTTGACCGGGGCTTTTTTGAGACGCTTCCCGGCGCCTTTTCCGCGGTTCCGGCCTGGTGGATAATCGTGGCTCCAGCCCTCGGCGGCGCCCTCGTCGGACCAATTGTCACCTTCCTTGCAAAAGAAACCCGGGGAAGCGGGATCCCCGAGGTCATGGAGGCGATCTTCACTACCGGTGGGAAGATCAGGGCGCGGGTGGGACCGCTGCGCGCACTGGCGTCATCCATTCTCGCAGGCTCCGGCGGATCGGTCGGGCGTGAAGGACCAATCGTACAGATCGGTTCAGCGCTGTCTTCTCTTGTCGCACAGCTTTTGCAGTTAAAAAGGAACGAAATGCGGGTGCTGGTGGCCTGCGGCGCCGCTGCAGGTATCTCAGCCACCTTCAACTCACCGCTGGCGGGTGCCTTTTTCGCTCACGAGGTCATCCTCATGAACGTGACGGCGGATACGTTCTTCCCCGTGGTTGTCTCCTCAGTTGTGGCGAGTATTATCGGCTACGCAGCTTTCGGCAGCGAACCGGCCTTTCGTATCCCTGACTACGACGTCCAGACGTTCAGCGAAATGCCGCTGTTTGTGCTGCTTGGTGTCGCCCTGGCAGTTGCAGGTGTTATCTTCACACGCCTGCTGTACGCAACCGACTCGCTATTTGAGCGCTCCCGCATCCCTGCATATCTGGCACCTGCCGTCGGTGGCCTGGGAGTGGGTCTTATCGCCTGTTTCGAGCCCCGCGTATTGGGAATCGGCTATGATATCATTGGTGAACTTTTGCGGCAGCAACAGGTTGTCATCGGCGGTGTGATTCTTCTGGGTCTGTTGAAGATTCTTGCCACCTCGCTGTCAATCGGTTCTGGAGGATCTGGAGGTCTGGTGGCCCCGTCGCTGTTTTTGGGAGCCACTATCGGGGCGGCTCTGGGGCAGGCGGCGAAAGCATGGGGTGCGGTCACAACGCCCTCCGCCTACGCGCTGGTTGGTATGGGTGGAGCATTCGCCGCCACCAGCCACGCCCCCATCACCTCGATCCTGACCGTCTTCGAGCTCACGCGCGATTATGATATGATGCTTCCGCTGATGCTGACGTGTGGGGTATCCACCATCGCTGCACGGCTGATCTACCGCTTCTCAATCTTCAACCTTCAGCTCGTGCGCCACGGCGTGCATTACTCGCTCAGAGAGGATACCCACCTGCTCGACCAGGTGACTGTGGGGGAGGCGATGGTCACAGATGTTATCACGGTGGCGCCTGATACGACCGTCGCCGGGGTCAGCCACCTGTTCGAGGAAACAAAACACCATGGATTTCCCGTCGCCGACGCGGACGACACCCTGCACGGGATTGTGTCGCTCGAAGATATCCGCAGGGCCCTGGAG
>JBKHJK010000133.1:0-6038 GCA_046538215.1 Armatimonadota bacterium | reverse complement strand
ATCCGGCCATGGTCGGTGATCTCGTCGGTCCTCGGATCGACGGAGACCAGGTGTGCCCCGGGATGAGTGCCCACGTACATCTTCCCATCCGGGCCGACGGTGTGTCCGAGCCAGTAAATTGATTTACTGTAGGGGACGCCGAGGTCCGTCAGCTCATCGGTCTGTGGATTGTACCTGAGGAAGTGACCGGGGTCGCCGGAATAAAGGTAGAAAGAGCCGTTTTGAGCCAGGTGTACGCGGATGTGTGAACGGCCGAACTCGCTCAAATCGAGCCAACGGTCTTCACCGGTCTCGACATTCACCCCGACCAGCCCATGCTTGCTGGGGCCCTCCACAATCGCCCAGGCAAGGGTCGCTCCACCGCATTCGTGGGTGAAGGCGATGTCGGCGGGCTTTGGATCCAGCGGCATACCAAGGTCTTCGAATCCCAACTCCGCCGCTGTGGCGATTGAAAGGCACAGTGCCACGAGTGAAAAAAGTGTCAGAATGCGCTGCATGGTTACAAATCCCTCATGCTCCAGATTATCGGCACGTGGTCTTCGACATATTTTGGGGACGCAGAGTTCCTGACTCAGGTGTCAGGCGAACCTGCCCCCGGGTGAAAAGCGGAGCGCCCGGAAACCCGGAAAGAGGGGCTACAGTCTGTCCAGGGCCGCCTCGGCGTCCAGGGCTTCAGTGCTGTCCGGCCAGGTTCTGATGATGTGCTGCAGCCACCGCCGGGCGTCCTCATCCCTGCCAGTGCGCTGCAACATTTGCGCAAGTCTCCAGGCCGCCAATCGCGCGGAGCTGCCGGAGGTGTGGCGGCCGGCGACTGCCGCGTACAGTCTCGCCGCCTCGCCGTAATCGCCACGGTTGTCAAAAGCGACCGCGAGATCCATCAGGACGTCCGCTTCGAAGACTTCGGGAGGGTGCTCGCAGTTCAGCCGCCGCCACCGATCGAGCGCGTTGTGGGTCTGCCCGCGACGCAGCCACAGCCTCAGCGCCTGGTTCCAGTGCTCATTCGCCCGGTGCTCGGTGTCGGGCTTCATCGCGTA
Organism: Armatimonadota bacterium; assembly: GCA_046538215.1. Lineage (GTDB taxonomy): Bacteria > Armatimonadota > Zipacnadia > Zipacnadales > UBA11051 > JBKHJK01. The sequence continues at coordinate 5,004 of JBKHJK010000133.1, read as the reverse complement.
ATACCGCGCCGCCCGGGCGTGCAGGTCGGGATCGTGCGGGCGCCTCTGAAGCTCCTCCTCGGCTCTCGTTGCGGCGAGGGTATATGCCCCCGATGCGGCGATTCGGGTCATTTCCGCGTCCAGCTCGTCGTCGGCGGCCTGCTCCGGGAATTTCAGCGCCCAGGCCCAGACCAGGCCGCAGAGAAACCCGCCGATATGGGCGAAGTGCGCGGTTGTGCTGCCCATCCAGCCCACGCCGCTGCCGAAACCCAGCAGAAGATCGAAAGCGAAATAGATCCCCGCCACCCAGATCGCATCCATCCTGAAATTGCCCACGTAAAAGTAATACCAGTAAAAAAAGTTGACCTTCACGCGCCGGAAGCGTGTGGCGAACAGGGCCACCAGACCCATGATGCAGCCGGAAGCCCCCAGACCCCCGCGCATACCCTCGAAAAAGATGAGGTCCATTCCCGCCTGCAGGGTGGTGGCCGCAAGACCGGCCGAGAAATACAGCGTCAGGTACAGCGGAATGCCCAGAACGTCTTCGCAGTGAGCCCCGAAAACCCACAAAAAGAGCATATTCATGCCCAGATGCAGTATCCCGGCGTGCATGAACATCGCGCTGAATACCTGCCACCAGTGGAAGCCGTCCGGATTCAGTATGAGGTTCATCATGGCCCCGGAGTTGCCGGCCGTCGCCATGCTCACCGTCACCATGAACAGGATGACATTTGCGGCGATCAGCGAAATCGTCGCGTACGGCACGTGCTGCAGCGGTCTTTCTGTACTCGTCGGGAATAGCACCATGACCCCTGCCCTTACGCCGGTGGCCCACGATTATCCGGCCTGGTGGAACTGGGCGCACTCCCAATTATACACCAAACTCCGACAGATCTCTGACCCTGAATCGGCTGCAGAAGCTACCAGCAGCGGCAGAGCGGTGGCAGAAGAAAGAATGCAAAAAAATCGAAAAAAAAGAAGGAGTCGGCAGGGGAGGAAGAGAATAAATAATATACTAAATATTCTGCCGGAATCGTTGAAATGATCCTTGACAACTGGACACGACCGGGGTACACTACATGTGCACTCTTATAGGAGTGCTATGGGAGAAAGAGCTCAAAACAGAAGGTCAGGAGATGGCACGTTGATGATAGCTCCGCATGGCGGCACCCTCGTAAACCGGGTTCTCGATGACGACGAAGCCCGAGAAGCAACAGACCGGGCTGGAACACTGCAGACGCTGCATGTGTCGAGAGAGCTGGCGAATGATGTGCGCAATATCGCGCGGGGTGTTTTCAGCCCGCTGACGGGGTTCATCGGCCGGGACGATTTCGAAAGCATCATCAAAACCGACCGGCTGGCGGATGGGACGCCGTGGACGATCCCGATTCTTCTGGATGTGCCTGAACAGGACACCGTGAGCACAGGAGAGCAAGTTGTCCTGCAGGGGCCAAATGGCGATGGTCCGCTGGCCCTGCTGAATGTCGAAGATGTATATGAATGGGACCGGAGGGCGGCGGCGCAGTCATTTTTCGGCACCACTGACACCAATCATCCCGGAGTCGCGGGTCTTCAGGATCGGGGAGACTGGCTGGTGGCCGGTGATATCTCGCTGATTGACAACGGCCGCGGGCCATTTGCACAGGTGAACCGCTTTCCGGCCGAGACTCGGGCTGACTTTGAGGAGCTGGGGTGGGAGACTGTAATCGCCTTCCAGACCCGCAACGTCCCGCATATCGGCCACGAGTTTCTGCAGAAGACGGTTCTTGGCTTCACCGACGGCCTTTTCATCCAGCCGATCATCGGCAAAAAGAAGCCGGGCGATTACCTGGACGCGGTTATCATCTCCGCCTACGAAGCGCTTTTGTCGAATTATTACAGCCCTGACCGGGTATACTTAAATATACTACCCACCGAGATGCGCTACGGTGGTCCGAAGGAAGCAATTCTTCACGCGATAATGCGGCAGAATTACGGGTGTACCGGCATTATCATCGGTCGTGACCACGCAGGCGTGGACGACGCCGACGGAAATCCGTACTACGGCGAAGAAGACGCCATCGAAATTTTTGATGAATTTCCGGAGCTTGACATCGAGCCGTTCAGCATCGCTGGGGATTTCGGTTATTGCCCGAAATGCCGGTCTGTGTCCAGTGATCGGATGTGCCCGCACCAGGATCAGTTCATCTCGTTTTCAGGGACTGAGATTCGGGCTCTGATCAACGAAGGTGCACCGGTGCCGGAGCAGGTCATGCGACCGGAAGTTCTCGAATGCATCACGGAGTTTGACGAGGTATTCGTCTGAGCCGAACTATTCGTCTGACGGGTCGTTGATAGGCGTAGCAAGCATGTACCTTGACTGGCGTGCTCCAGTGCCGGTGGGGCGCCGCCACAAAAACATCAGGAGGTGAGTCGCATGAAGGAGTGCTCAACCTGCAAACATTCATGCGTGATTGGGTGTTGGGCATTGAATCTTCTGATGTGGTGCAAGCGCGAGCGGCGAACGGTGTTGGAAACTGAACGATGTGAATACTGGGAACCGGTGGCTGTTGAACTACAACCGGCCGGCAATCTCGAAACTCCCGGAATTGACGCTCCCGCACCGGAGTCGGCTCACCCGGGAACCCTCTAGTAGTCGGGGCTTGGCCACCGTTGGAAGAACATGGGGCCGCCAATCGGCGGTCCCAAATACGTGTTAGGAGACCCGTAATTGAATGTCTGATACAAAACGTGTCATGATCATTGGCTGGGACTGCGCCTTTCCACAACTCTTTGACGACGAATGGCTCGCACGGATGCCCAATTTTGCAAAACTGGTGAAAAATGGAACGTACGGCCCGATGCGTTCGTCGGACCCGCCGATTACGGTTCCTGCCTGGACCTCGATGTTCAGCTCCCGCAACCCCGGACAGCTCGGCTTTTTCGGATTTCGCAACCGGCGTATCGGCGAATACGAGGGCAAATGGATCGCCACCTCGAGGGCCGTCAAAGTCCCCAGAATATGGAATATCGCCTCCGACGCCGGGCGCCGGTGCTGCATCTTCAACGTGCCGCAGACCTTTCCTGTCTCTGAGGTCAACGGCATCATGGTTTCCAGCTTCCTCACGCCCAGCACTGATTCAGAATACACATACCCCCGGGAGTTCGCCGGGGAGCTGGATCAGGTGACCGGTGGCTATATGATTGACTGTGAAAACTTCCGCACAGACGATAAGGCGGCGCTTCTGGAGCAGATACACGAGATCACTGATAAGCGGTTTATTGCCGCCAAACACATGCTGGCGAAAGAGCCCTGGGACCTGTTCGCCATGGTCTATATGGGACCCGACCGCCTCCATCACGGCTTCTGGAAATACTACGATTCCGATCACCCCAAATACACCCCCGGCAATCCGTTTGAGGACGCAATGGCGAACTATTACCAGAAGCTGGATGTGCAACTGGGCGAATTGATGGAAATGGCCGGTGATGAAACGGCCATCTTTGTGGTCTCCGATCACGGCGCCAAGGCCATGAAGGGCTGTGTGAATATCAACGACTGGCTTATTGACGAAGGGCTGCTGGTTCTCAAAGAGCCGCTTGAGGGCCCACAGCGGTTTGATGAAGGTCTGGTGGACTGGTCACAGACGAAGGTGTGGGCGTGGGGCGGGTATTACAGCCGCGTGTTTTTCAACGTCGAGGGCCGAGAGCCGCAGGGGACGATTCCGGCCGATGAATACGACGACTTTCGCGCGATGATGATCGAGCGTATCGAGGCCATCCCCGACGACCAGGGAAGCCCCATGAACACCATGGCTTTGAAGGCCGAAGACCTGTACACAGGGCCGCACATTGACGAGGCGCCGGACTTGATGGTCTATTTCGACGCCCTGAGCTGGCGTGTGGGGCAGGATATCGGCAACGAAGCGATCCATACGTTCGATACGGAAATCGGCCCGGACGATGCGGTGCACGATTTCAACGGCATATATACCAGTCTCGCCCCGGGACGAACCGAGAGCGGTCCCCGTGAGGGGCTGCAGCTTATGGATGTTGCCCCCACTGTGCTCGATCTCATGGGGATTGAGATACCTGACGAAATGGAAGGCAGCAGCGTTTACAGCAGCACATAGTATTCAAATTCTGCAGAAAAGGTGTGCAACAATGAACGACAGCGGCACAGTCATCTGGATTACGGGAACCCCGGCCTCCGGAAAATCAACAATAGCAACACTCGTCGAACAGCGGCTGCGAGAGATGGGTGAGCCAGTGGAGAATCTCGACGCCGACGAAGTGCGGACCAATCTCAGCCCTAACCTCGGTTACACCGAAGAGGCCCGTGATGAAAACACTAAGCGACTGGCCTGGATGGGGCAGCTTTTGTCCAAATACGGATGCAACGTTCTCGTCGCGGCGGTATCACCCCTCCGCGCTTACAGGGAGCGGGCCCGAGAGTGGTGCCCGAACTTCGTGGAGGTCTTCGTCGAATGCTCTCTCGATGAATGCAAGCGCAGAGACCCCAAGGGCCTGTACGCGAGGGCCGAACGAGGCGAAATCAGCGACATCGCCGGATGGCACATGCCCTTCGAGAAACCCAATGGGGCAGAGGTGTATATCAACAGCGAAACCTGCGAGGCCGACGAGGCAGCAGATATCGTAATCCAGAAGCTGGTGGAGCTGGGCTATCGGGACGGCCAGTAAAGCGCTGGGCGAAGCGGCTGACAGCCTCATTAAACAAAACTGACGGTGGGCGATCCATTCACGGACGCTCACCGTTTTGCGTATTCTGGGACCACTGACTTATAAAGAGGCAACCGTGGCGGGGCCTTTGGAGTTTGATATATGAAAATGACAATCAAACATCCCCGTAGCTGGCAAACAACGCCAGCATTTAGAGTTTGATATACGACAATCAAACATCCCCGTGGCGCGGCCCGAAGGCGCTGTGTGCCTCCCCACAAAGAACCGTGGCTCGGCCTGAGACGTGCGTCGTTTGCACGGATCAGGTGAGAATTGAGCCGTTGCCGTTTTCAATTCTCAGCTTCC
>JBKHJK010000132.1:0-6047 GCA_046538215.1 Armatimonadota bacterium | reverse complement strand
GATCGGGCCCCACTGCGTCTCCCGCCGGTCGCAGTTGTAAACAATGCCGATCCGGTCGTGGTCGGCAAGCTCGACGGCGCGCAGCGTGTACTCCCAGTAATAGAAGTCGCCGTGCATTTCGAGGTTGCAGTCAACACCGGTGCCCTCGGCATGCTCACCAATTTCCCGCAGTGCGGCGCCGACATTTTCGACGACCTCATCTTTATCGGCGCCCTCCGGGAAGGCGTTGCCAAAAACGCGGACGCGGGGCGCACCAACGTCGGCGGCGAGGTCAATGAACTGTTTGGCAATATCCACCTGTTCCTGGCGGTCGTCGGCGTCGAGGGACTCAAAGCGGCAGCTTGTGGAGATACCGGCGAGATTGACGGCGTGCGCGTCGAAGGTCTCTTTGATTTCGGCGCGCTCGTCGGCGCTGGTATCCAGCTCGATGCCGTGTTTGTGATCGGCCTGTGCCCGGCACTCTACCCCCTTGTAGCCGTACCGGTCACATATGTCCAAAAGCTCCTGTAGCTCAAACCCTTTTCCCAAATTAAAGGTCAGCAGACATAGCTTCACGACGATACCCTCCTGGTTTTTTCTCTTACAGCCGGTGTCATTTCAATTTTGTCCTATCCGTCATCCCCTTCTCGCCTGCGGTAAAGTTCCCCTGCATCAGCCGAGAAACGGGAAGAACTCAGCAAGCTCTTCGTCCGAGGGAACGCGTCCGTATTCGGAGACCATGAAACATTCTGCTGACTGAACTTGTGCGGCATGTTCCTCTCCGTACCACTTCGCCAGGCATTCGCGGCCGTCGTCGGCCTGTCGCTTGAAGCGCTCCACGAGCTGTCCCCTCAAATATTCACGACGCCCCGCTTCGTCGTCGGGCACCTCGGTCCCGGCGTCCCTGTTGTATGGAAGCCACTCAAACACCTGTGAGACGTGGCAGGCGATCATGTCCACCTTGCGCTCAAAAACGTCATCGGTATCAACGGCCACATCCGCGCGGAATGGTGTCGGATCTTTGAAGCGGTCGTAATAGTAAAACAGCACCGGCATTTCCCTCAGCGCCGGGGTCAACGGCGCCACGTTGGGCACCGTGACAGTGTAGCTGGCATCCTGGACCAACTCTCCGACCGTGCGATGGTCCGGGTGGTAATCATTGGCCCGGTGGCACATGACGACATCTGCATCAAACTCGCGCATCAGCTCGATGACGGTCCAGCGGTTTCGGACGGTTGTCTGAATCTCGCCGTTATGAATGTCCAGGATTTCATATTCGACATCGGCGATATCGGCGGCGGCCTGTGCCTCGGCGTATCTCCGGCGGGCCAGCTCACCTCCGCCTATCTGGTGGTGACCGGTGTCACCGTTGGTCATGGACACGAACTTCACATTGTGCCCAAGCTCCCGCAGCTTCATGGCGGTGGCACCGAAACGGAAGTCACAATCATCGGGATGTGCTCCAAAAAGCAGGTAGTTGAAAGTTTGGCTACTCATGACTTTGCTGATCTCTCAGCTCTTCGCTCCTTCCAGTGTTTCAATGAGTGAAATGAGATCGTTGACCGCTTGTTCGGCAAGCTCTTTCCCCATCTCCGCAGAGGCCTGTTTCGGGTCCCCCATCACTCCCACCTCGATGTCCGCATGCTGGCCGACTCGCGGAACCACCTCTTCGACCTCGACGTTCTTCTCAAACACCTGGTAGGCGTCGGGGTCGTTGCGCATCATCTGCAGGATCTCCGGCCGGTCCGTGGTGATTGCGTCCTCGAGGACCTCGTCAGGGGCCCAGAACATCATCAGAGAGGTCTCAAACGCGCCGGCGTGATAATCCCGCTCCTCGTCATAAAACGGTCGAAATGTATCCGACATAAGCACATTGCAGATGGCCACGTTGCGGTCCTGGTAGCCGGGATAATCCCGGACAAAGTGGTATGCGCCGCGCTCGACGGCTTCGGTGTTCTCACTGCCTCCGTGGCCGAGGACGATGATAAGATTCTGCAGACCGTGGAATGCCAGGGCCCGGAGGATTTCGGTGATCATCTGTGATACGAGGTTGAGGTTGATGTTGATGGTGCCTTCGAGCTCGCCGCCGGAGAAGGTATAGGGCAAAAGCGGCGCCACGAATGAGCCGGTCTTCCCGGCAGCGCGCGTGGAAATTTCCCAGGCGTTGTGGTTGTCCGTGTCGGTGGTCAGGTGATACCCGTGCTGCTCGGTACACCCGACGGGGATGAGGACGGTCGGGGTGTCCCGCAACCCCTCGCGGATCTGTTTGACGGTCATCTTCTGCCAGATTTTCGCATCGCTCATGGGGCTCATCTCGGTTCCTGGTGATAGTCAATACTCGTGTATGGTCTCCAGACACGTTTGCGGAGCCATAAAAAGAGCCACTCGCGACGCGCGCCGGGAGTGGCGTGTAAAGCAGGCTCTTTATGTGCTGTTGGGCAGGGTGTCAGTCAACTGTAACCATCCAACCGGTTTCGCTGGATTCATAGATCTTCAAAATCACTTCAACGGCTCTGCGGGCTTCACGGGCCGAAAGCTTTGGCTCGCGATCATTCTCAACGGCGTCCAGCAGGTCGCCAATCTGCTCGGCATGAGCATCCAGGGCCTCGCCTTTCATGCCGTCTTCAGGCTTCGCGGCTCCGCCGGTTTCGCCTGCTTCGGGGTTAAAGACAGTCTCTTCGCCTTCGACCTCCCACAGCCTGACGTCCTCGCCGACGGTGATGATATTGCCCTTTGTGCCGTGAATTTCAAGCTCAGCGGGATGCCCCTGGTATGTGCATGTGGTGCCCTGGATGACGCCCTGGGCGCCGGAGGTGAACTTCAATGCGGCCGTGGCGCAATCCTCCACCTCGATCATATCGTGATCCAGCGCGTCGGCAAAGCCGCCAAGCACTGCAACATCACCCATGATCCAGATGAGCAGATCCACGTAATGAATGGACTGGTTCATCAGTGCGCCGCCACCATCGAGCTTCTTTGTGCCGTGCCAGCTGTCGCTGTAGTACTCGTCAGTGCGATACCACGGAACCTTCGCATTTCCGTACAAAAGCTTCCCGAGCTTCCCCGTCTCTGCGTAGTTTTTGATCTTCTTGTAAATCGTGTAGCCGCGAAACTGGTGCGTCGCCCCGATTTTCACGTTGTTTCGTTCGCCTGCTTCGATCAACGCATCAATCTTTTCCAGCGTCACATCAATCGGCTTTGTGCAGATGACGTGCTTTCCCGCATCGGCACATTGAATGCCCAATGGAGCATGCAGGCCACTCGGCACGACGACATTGACGACATCTATGCGGTCATCCTTCAGCATGTCATCGAGTTCGAGATAATACTCGCAGCCATACTTTTCCGCTTTGGCTTTTGCAGCCTCTTCAACTTTATCGCACACAGCAATGGTTTCAGCATTCGGGAGCATCTCAATAGCGTCAAGATGGGTGTCTGAAATGACACCACACCCAAGAACGCCAAAGCCATATCTCCTGTCTTTGGCCATGTCCTGTCCTCCTGTGGCTGGAATATACTGAACCGGCCGATGCTGCGAGTATCACCGCTCGCAGAGCCAGTTTGTGGGGCAACTGAGGCAGTGAAAAGGTAGCAAAAAACGGCCTGAAATGCAAACATCGGCGACGCTGCAAATGAAGGTATTGTCCGCCATGTCGCCAAATAGGACAGTGTCGCAGGTTCTCAGAACGCACTCTGGTTTGTGCCTGTAAGTGTGATATTTCTCGAGAATGACAGATGGTGTGATTATGAATACCGGCAGAATATCAGAGGTGCACAACCCCTACGACGGCAGCGTCATTGACACCGTCGTCGAGGCGAGCACTGACGACGTCGAGCAGGCCTGTAAAGCGGCGTATGATGCGCTCGATGACATGAGTGCCATGACCGCCTACGAGCGCAGCAATGCGCTTTTTGAGGCGTGGCGAAGACTCGGCGACGAGCGCGAACGCCTCGCCTCACTGGTGTGCCAGGAGGTCGGCAAGACGATTTGTGAGGCGCGTGGTGAAATTGGCCGTGCGATGGAGGTCGTGCGGCTTGCATCTGAAGAAGCCAAACGCTTTGCGGGCGAGCAGATCCCCTTCGACGGCGCCTCCAATGGCGCGGGCAAGACAGGGTTTTTTATGTACGTGCCTGCGGGCGTGGTGGCCGCTATCGTGCCCTTCAACTTTCCGATGGTGCTGACGGCCCATAAGCTGGCGCCAGCGCTGGCGGCGGGCAATTCTGTGGTACTCAAGCCTCCGCCCCAGGCCCCCCTGGCCGCCTGTCAGTTCGCCACCATCTTTCAGGAGGCTGGCTTTCCCGACGGTGCGGTGAATGTCGTGCCCGGCGGGGCCAAAGTCGGTGACGCACTTGTCCGCAACAACCGGGTGGGGGTGGTCGCCTTCGGTGGCAGCGACCGGACGGGAGAGATCGTCGCCCGCGCGGCCGGGATGAAGCGGCTTTTGCTGGAATGTGGCAGCACCGCATCCGTCACAATCATGGAGACCGGATATTCGAAGCAGGCGCTTGATGCGTGCGTGCGGGCCGGATACTCCGTCGCCGGGCAGATGTGCATACATATGCAGCGACTCTTCGTTCAAAACAGCATTTTCGACGAGGTGCGCGACGAATTCGTCCAGCGCGCCGGTGCCCTGGTAGTCGGCGACCCGCGGAAGGAAGACACCGACGTCGGGCCGATGATTGATGTGGCTGCAGCCGAGCGGGTGGAAAGCTGGATCCAGGAGGCCGTTGCAGATGGCGCGACCGTCGTCACCGGCGCACGGCGTGACGGCAATCTCTTCTCCCCCACCGTGCTCACCGGCGTCAAACCCGATATGAAAGTCTTTGCGCAGGAGGTGTTCGGGCCGGTGGTCTCGATTATTGGTGTGGCGGATGTTGATGAGGCGATCGAGCTGACAAATGCCACAGACTACGGCCTGAACACCGGCATATTCACCAACCGGCTGGACGAGGCGCTGCCGTTTGTGCGGCGGGTCCATCACGGCTCGGTCTTCGTCAACGAGGTATCGGCGTGGCGCGCTGACATCATGCCCTACGGCGGCGTCAAGCGCAGCGGTATAGGCCGTGAAGGCATCCGGTATGCCATGGAAGCGATGAGCGAAAAGAAGGTCGTGTCAATGCAGCTTCCGCCGGTTGGAGGCGATGATGAGCAATAGCAGCCAGGTGCGAGACATATATTACTCCCACGCCGTCCGCGAGGCGCTGGAAGAGGAAATGCGGCGGGACGAAAACGTCATCCTCATGGGCGAGGATATCGCCGAATACGGTGGAGCGTTTAAGATTACGGAGGGCATTGTCGAGCAGTTTGGGAAAGAGCGGGTGCTCAACACGCCGATTTCCGAAAATGGCTTCGTCGGTGTTGCTGTGGGCGCGGCCATGACGGGACTGCGGCCGGTGGTAGAGATTATGTTCATGGACTTCATCACCCTGGCCATGGATCAGATCATCAATCATGCGGCAAAGTTCCGTTACCAGTTCGGACAGCAGTGCAGAGTTCCGCTGGTGATCCGGTGTCCGGCGGGGGCGGGTCGCGGATACGGCCCCACACATTCTCAGAGCCTGGAGCGATATTTTGTGGCGACGCCCGGCCTGCGGGTTGCCGTTCCCTCAACACCGCACGATGTGAAGGGGATGTTGAAGACGGCCATTCGGTGCGATGACCCCGTCATTTTTGTCGAAAGCAAAATACTGTATTCACACAAGGGGCCTGTACCGGACAGCGATTACACGGTTCCCTTCGGACAGGCCGTCGTGCGCACAGAGGGCGAGGACCTGACCATCGTCGCCTACAGCCGGATGACGGCCGAGGCCATTAAAGCCGCCGAAGCGCTGAAGGATCACGACATCAGCGCCGAAGTGCTCGATCTGCGGACGCTGTCGCCGCTGGACATGGAAACCGTGGCAGAAAGCGTCAACAAAACGGGACGCGTGGTGATTGCCGAGGAAGGCTGGCTGACGGGCGGTGTGGGCGCAGAGCTGGCCGCGAGGATCAGTAACGAATGCTTCGGCTATCTGGAGGCTCCCCCCCGGCGTGTGGCGGCTCTTGATGCACCGGTCCCGGCGAGTCG
>JBKHJK010000131.1:0-6059 GCA_046538215.1 Armatimonadota bacterium | reverse complement strand
GGTCCGCTATGATTGACGAAATACTCAGGGAAGTTGATGGAAAGCGTGTGGCCGTGCTTGCCGGCGGCCAATCCGGCGAGCGAGAGGTTTCATTCCGATCGGGCGGTGGCGTCCTGGAGGCGCTGCAGGAGGCCGACATGGATGCGGTGATGGTGGATCCGCGCCCCGATCTGGCATCACAGTTGCGCGAGGCAGGCGCAGATGTCGTCTTCAACGCACTGCACGGGGGCGCGGGCGAAAACGGGCAGGTGCAGGGTGTGCTCGAAATGGCCCGGATTCCTTACACCGGCTGCGGCGTCCTCGCCAGCGCGCTGACGATGGACAAGGTGCTGACGAAAGCAGTTCTTCGTGACACGGGGCTCCCCACTCCGGACTCCGCGGTGCTGTTTGACGACTGTGACGATGAGACGATTGATGCCGCCATTGGAAGCGTGGGCCTTCCCGTGGTGGTGAAGCCCAGCAGCGAGGGCTCCAGCCTGGGTGTCGAAATCTGCCGGAGACGGCAGGACGCACGTGCGGCAGTCGAGTCGCTGTTGACGGAGTATCCAAAAATTATCTGTGAAAAGTATATTGACGGCACCGAAATAACCGTCGGGATCCTCGGCTGTGGTGAACAAACCCGGCCCCTGCCGGTGCTGGAGATCGTCCCGAAGAAGCAGTTTTACGATTACGAGGCCAAATACACCGCAGGTATGACGGACCTCATCTGTCCCGCCCGTATTCCCGACGAGCAGGCTGAGGAGGCGCAGAGAGTGGCTCTGCAGGCGCACCGTGTCACAGGCTGCCACGGCATCAGCCGCTGCGACATGCACGTTGACACCGGGGGGAATGTGTGGGCTCATGAGATCAACAGCATGCCGGGGCTGACGGAGACCTCGGATGTGCCCCACGAAGCCGATGCTGCCGGTATCTCCTACAGGGACCTGGTGCTGGAAATCCTCTACAGTGCCTTCTGCCGGCAATGAAGCGGCCCCGAGCACACCTGTCCCATCACAGCAGCCTGCAAGACGACACAGGACGCCTGCCCCCCATCATGGATCCCGCCGACTGTCGCTCGGCCCCGGGTTTCGTCGTGCAAATCCAGGGCGCAAACGAATCCCGTTTGCAGCTTCCAGCCCGTGTCATTCCCACTTTTTTCCATCCAGAATCTTGATGTGCTGCGATTGCCTGCTGCACCGACCTGGTGGGATCACCTCCAGCCGCTCTGCGGCAGAGCACAGGTGCTGGCAGAACACAGGGAGGATTTCTGCCCCCGATGGTGAAACATTCTGGTACGCACGCAGGTTAAGCAGGAAGGATATTTTGAATGGACGTTCTGGAAGAAATCAGAAAGTGTATTGACCGACAGATGCCGGACGAGCTGCCGGTATTTTGTTTGAGCGAACAGTTCGATGCACAGTATTGTGAAGTGCCGTACGAAGAATACCTGACGATGCCTGAAAAGATCATACAGGTACAGCTCGAGGTCATTGAAAAGTTCGGCTGGGACTGGGCGTGGGTTCATCTCGATGATGTCATGGAGTTTGAAGCCCTTGGCGTCGGCGTGGAGACGGTGGAAAACGGCCCTCCGATCCCGACTGAGTTTCTCGACTGCACTTCAGAAACGGTTTCAGACCTCAAAATCCCGAACCCGCAGACGTCCACCCGCATGCTCGTGGTGCTTGACGCGATTTCGGGGCTGAGAGAGATGGTCGGAGACGAGCGGTGTGTCACCGGTCGCGTGGTTGGCCCCTTCACCGCGATCACCCAGCTTTTCGGGCTGGAGGCGACCGTGGCAGGAATGCGAAAGGATCCCGATCTGATGCGAGACGTGCTGGATTTTGCCACCGAACTGGCGATTTCCTGGGGTGACGCGCAGATTGATGCGGGCGCCCACGCCCTGTGGATCGCCGACGACCACGCCGCAACACAGCGCATCACAGCCCCGGTTTACAGGGAATGGGCGCTGGAGCCCTGCCGCAGGCTTATCGAGCATATCAAAAAGACCGGAGCATTTGCCTTCCTGAGCTGCGATGAGGAAGATCTCGTCGGCCTGCACCTGCAGGCGCTGACGGAGCCGAGCGCGCTCGGGATGTCACCCAACCTCGACCTCGCTGATGCAAACAGCGAAATTGGTGAGCATATATGCCTGATGGGCAACATTGATCCGGTGAGGCTTCTGACCCAGTCATCGGCGTCACAGGTGGCTGGTGAAACAGACCGGCAGGTGCGCATGATGGCGACGCACGGCATGATACTCAACAGCGGCGGGCCTGTTCCAGCGAACGCGAAGAGACCGAACATGCACACCATGATTGACACGGGTAAGAAAGTCTGGGACCTGGTGCACGGGCGTCGCTGAAGCTGCATTTATCCCGCAACGCTGCTGTCACAGGACTCGCCCCTTCGCCGGGGGCGAGTTCTTACGTTGCACGGGGAGTGGTGGTGCCCCACAGCGGCCCCGGTCATCGTGTGTCATACGCACTGCTATATGCAAAAAAAGTAGCATCTGTGTTAAAATGACGGATATGCAGACGATTAGGCTTCCAGGGTGATATATTGTGGGAGACATCAGTTTTCAGGAGATCTTGCCGGTCATTATCTTTGCCGTTGCGATGTTGGTGATCTGGTGGTATTTGATCATCCGGCCCAGCCGCCAGCGACACGCCGAGCACCAGGAAGTCATCAAATCCGTGGAGACCGGTGACAGGGTGGAGACCGTGGGCGGCATTTACGGGACGGTTACCCAGGTGCGGCAGAACCAGGTGCGGCTGAAGATCGCCGAAGATGTCGTGATCACGCTCGACCGCAGAGCGGTGCGCAACAGGGCGGAGGAGGACGACTGAGATGCAGTATTTCACCATCGCACTGGCCGGGGCCGGGTTTTTTATCGCAGTGGCTGCCCTGGTGGTGGCCTGGCAGGCGAAACGCCTGGCTTCACCGGAGCGTCTGAGCAGGCTGGAAGGGATGGTACACGAGAAGTCGGAGCCCGAGGTCATCGAAAAGATGCGTAAAGACATCGCAGCCTTGCAGAAACACGCCGACAGCCTCGACAACACCGCCGAAAAGACGGACCGGCGTCTCGACACGGCTATCCAGAAAATAGGTTTATGCCGCTTCAACAGCTCCGAGCAGGTCGGCGGGGAGCTCAGCTTCTCTCTGACGATGCTCGACGCCCGCAGGCACGGCTTCATCCTGACATCGCAGACAGACCTTGAGAAGACACGGCTGTTCATCCGCGGAATCGTCGGGGGCAAATCACGCACCGAGCTTCTCGAGCACGAGAAAACGTCGCTGCAGCAGGCACTGCAGAGCCAGGGATGATAATCCATGACAGCGTCAATGGACGATGATCTGGAAGCATTCATCACCTATCTCGTCGCAGAGGCAGGGTTGTCGGATAACACGGTTTCGGCCTATCGGCGGGACCTGGAGGATTACGCCGCCTTCGTGCGCGGGTTGGAGCCTGAAGATATCACCGACCCTCCGAGCTTCCGGAGCGTGACACGCCAGCAGGTGATTGATTATCTGGGTTATCTGCGCCGCGAACGGAAGCTCAAGCGCAGCACCGTCGCCCGCAAGCTCACCGCGATACGCCAACTTCACAAGTTTCTCATCCGCGAAGACCTCGTTGACACCGACCCCACGGCGAACATAGACAGCCCCAAACAGAAGGAATCGCTGCCGGATGTTTTGTCACAGCAGCAGTGCGCACAGCTTCTGGCGGCCCCGGATCGCACCACCCCCGAGGGCCTTCGCGATGCGGCGATGCTGACGCTTTTGTACGCCACGGGCCTGCGCGTCTCAGAGCTGGTGAAGCTGGGCATCCACGATCTGAACATCGAAGAGGGCATCGTGCGGGTGAAAGGGAAGGGCGGAAAGGAGCGGCTGGTCCCGGTCGCCGACGCCGCCCTGGAGCTCGTGCAGAAGTACCTGAAGACCGTGCGTGCCGAGTTCTCGAAATATCCCGACGAAGACGGCATTTTCCTCTCGCGGCAGGGACACTGCTACACACGTGAGGGGTTCTGGCAGCGCCTGAAACACTACGTTATTGAGGCCGGGCTGCCCAAAGACACCTCCCCTCACACCCTCCGCCACTCCTTTGCCACTCACCTTCTGCACGCCGGAGCAGATCTGCGAGCGATCCAGGAAATGCTGGGGCACTCCAGCCTCGCGGTGACCGAAACCTACACCCACGTATCCGACCAGCGCAAAAAAGAAGTGTACGAAGATTCCCACCCCCGGTCCTGACAGGAGCAGCCACATGCTGAATCTGACCACCGAGACGCTGATCGCACTGGCCAACGATGAGCTCAGACAGCTCGATGAAGAGGGCCGCCGGACCTCCGAGCTTCAGAACCTGCTGGAGGCGGTCGAAGAGAGGGAAATGGACCAACGGAAGGGCCTTGCGAGGTTCTGGGAGGTGGCAGTGGACGCGCCACGGCGGGATGACTTCCCGTATCACGAACCGAGCACGTGGGATGAAATTGAGCGGGTCTGCAGCATGGACGCCTCTGCTGCTCCACTACCGGATGATGAGCCTCTCCGGGATCGCATACACGGGGCGTGGCTGGGCCGGTGTGCGGGTTGTATGCTGGGGAAACCTGTTGAGGGACGTAGCCGGGCGCAGATCCGCGCCGTGCTGCAGGCGGCCGGTGAATATCCGCTTCAGGATTATTTCCCGGCTGTTGAGGACCCGGGCGAGGTTCCGTACCGGAAGCCCGACGATCCGACGCTGCGGCCCAATATCACCCATTCCGTCCGCGATGATGACACCGATTACACCCTTCTGGGCCTGCACCTGATGAAAAGCTACGGGGGCGATCTCACAGCCGCGGATGTGGGGGAGGAATGGCTGCAGCGCCTGCCGTACATGAAAACATACACCGCCGAAAGAGCCGCCTATAGGAACCTGGTTTTGGAGATCCCGGCCGACCGGGTCGCAGACATACTGAACCCCTACCGCGAGTGGATTGGAGCCCAGATTCGCGCCGACGCCTTCGGATACTGTCATCCCGGATGGCCCTATGAGGCGGCACGCACCGCCTGTCAGGATGCGATGCTGTCTCACCGAATGAACGGGATCTACGGGGAAATATTCTTCGCCGCTCTCATCGCCGATGCGCTGGTGTCCAACGTCGCCGATATGGAGCCCCTTATTCACAGGGCGCTTTGTTTCGTGCCACCGCAATCGCGATTTGCTGAAATGGTGCGGCATGTCGTCCGGTGGTGCGGTGAAGATCACCAGTGGGAGACGATGTGGGAGCGTATCAGCGACCAGTACGGCGCATACCACCCGGTGCACACCATCAACAACGCCGCGCTGGTGATCGTGGGGCTTTTGCATGCAGAGGGCGACTTCGAAGAGGCCATCTGCGCGACGGTGATGGGCGGCTGGGACACCGACTGCACCGGCGCCACGGCCGGATCCGTGATGGGAGCTGTGCTGGGAGCCGAGAACCTCCCTGAGAAGTGGACGGCTCCCCTGCAGGACACTCTTCACAGCGCCCTGGAGGGATACACCGTCAACGCCATCAGCGAGCTTGCGGACGAGACAGTGGGCGTGGCGCAGGCACAGCGCGGCGAATAGGGTCGAAGATCCTGTGCGATCATGGAGGCAGCCCGGTGATGAGCTGCCTCCATATCAGTACGCGGTATTACTATGGCTGGACAACGGCGCGGATCATATCGCCCTCGCGAGCAGCCGCGGCCGCAAACGCATCCGGAGCCTCATCCAGGCAGAAGCAATCCACGGGATACTCCGAGGCGTGTACCGTTCCCTCCGCGACCATCTGCAGGCAGTCCTCCAGGGTGTTTCGCGATCGGCGGCAGAACTGGACGGTGAGCTCCTTGCGCCGGGGGACCCGCGCCGAAAACACCTGGTCATCGGGCTCGGGGATGCCGATGATGACGGCTTTTCCGGCGGCTTCGGTGATCTGCAGGCTCTCGGCAAAGGCGGTTTCTCCGCCGGACGCCTCGAAGACCACCGGCGGGTAGCTGTCCTGCTCTTCAAAGACCTTTTCGAGTTCTTCCGCTGAATTTCGCACAACCGCGCCGAGTGAGGCCGGATACGCCTGGCG
>JBKHJK010000130.1:0-6033 GCA_046538215.1 Armatimonadota bacterium | reverse complement strand
TCCCACGGGTCGGCGTGGCGCCACTCCCATCCCCGGCGCGGGTGCCTGAAGTAAAACTCGACATCCTCATCACCGGAGCCGTGAAACAGACCCTCAAACTGCTCGTCAGTCAGTTCCGACATCGGCGTATCCAGCGAGAAGTCGTAGTGGTCGGCGACGCCCTGGAACCAGTGTCGGCGGCGGGTGTTGTTCAGGGACCGCAAAAGCGGCACGGCTCCGTCCTGAAGCGACTTGCTGTCATCGGCCACCACCAGCTCCGGCACAAGCTGCCGCTGCTCTCCGAGGCCGTTGCAGGTTTCGCACATCCCCCGCGGGCTGTTGAAAGAGAAGGTTGCATGTGTGGGCTCCTGCAGCGACCGCCCGCACGCATCGCAGGCAAAGCTGGAGGAGAGCAGGAAATCCTCACCGTCTTCGACCGCGACCACCACAGTGCCCTCCGAAAGCTCCAGGGCGTCTTCAACCGCTTCACCCACCCGCGGCTTCACTCCATCCTTGATTTGCACACGATCAACGACGATTTCGACCGTGTGGCGGCGGTAGCGATCAAGGTCGGAGACCTCATCAATGCGCACAACCTCCCCGTCAACCCGTGCCCTGACGTACCCCCGGCGGCTCATGTCTTCGAGGAGGTCTTTGAACTCACCCTTCCGCGACTGCACGACCGGGGCCATGATCAGCACGCGGCTGCCGGAGGGCAGACCCATAATGCGGCCCACGATCGATTCGCGGGTCTGGCTGCCAATGGGTTCTCCGCAATCCGGGCAGTGTGGCACTCCGATGGCTGCATACAACACGCGCAGAAAATCGGAGATCTCGGTGAGTGTGGCAACCGTTGAGCGGGGGTTGTTGGAGCGGTTGCCCTGGTCAATAGCGATGGCCGGAGCCAGGCCCTCGATGCGCTTGACATCCGGACGCCCCATTTTCGCCAGAAACTGCCGGGCATAGGTGGACAGCGACTCCACATATCGCCGCTGACCTTCCACGAAGATCGTATCGAAGGCAAGGGACGATTTTCCGGAGCCGCTGACACCGGTGAACACGATGAGCGAATTTTTCGGCAAATCTATGTCAAGGCCGTCCAGGTTATGCTGGCTGGCCCCCCGTATTCTGATCTCGTCTGCTTTCACTGGTGGCTTCCTATCGGGCGGAGATAATGCGTCCAATGAGACGCGCAAACACCGGAGTAAGTTCAGTGACGAAGTGGTTTGTCGAACCGATGTTCTACATCAATTTTACCGCGCAGAAATGGCAGTGTCAACGCCGGTCGGATGGCTTACGGTATGTCTTCATCTTTCAATATAAGAGCGGGATTGACGACCGTCAGCGTCCGCCACAGCTCCGAGCCACCGATCTCCACCACGGCCTCCTTCGCGGGGGTCAATACGGGGCGGCGCCTGCCGGTGTTGTGGGCGTCGCTGGCGATGATATCCACCAGGCCGTCTTCGAGCCACTGCAGACATATGCCCCGGACCCTGCGGCCCTCGGATCCGGTGATACTGCCGGCATTGACCTGGGCGAGGCAGCCGCGGTACCGCAGCATCTCCAGCAGCCCCGGATCGCGCTGGCAGGCCTGGGAGCGCTCGGGGTGGGCGAGAACCAGGCGATACCCGGATACTGATATCTGGAAAATCTGCTGCTCGACACCCTCGATACCGCCATAAAAGGGAAGTTCAGCCAGCAGATATCTGCTCTCATTCAAGGTCAGCAACTCATCGCCGTCTGCCATCGCACTCAGATCCGCCGTCACGGACACTTCACTCCCCGGAAAAAGCGTGAGGTCAATATCGTGACGCTGTATCTGCTCCCGCAATGTGCCGAGCCCTTCGTGAATGGCGGCGGGCATGGTATAATACGGGTCAATACCCGCATGTGGAGTCGCGCACACAGCCCGGATGCCATCTTCAGCAGCGATCCGTGCCATTGCCAGCGCAACCTGCATATCAGGCGCGCCGTCATCGAGTCCTGGAAGAATATGGGTGTGGAGATCTATCATTGATACAGATGGATCATACCACATTTCGCCCCCTCGTGTGAATTGACTCGGTCAGGGGCAGTTGCTATACTCGGATGATTGCTCAATGCTCGCATTCAGGTGTCAACACCTGCAGGAACTGACGTGATGTTTCAGTCATGACCGCCGATGAAAAAGCCGAAATCAGGCAGAAGGTCGCCCGCCGGAACCTCCGCAAAACGTGGCTGACGTGGGGGCTTTTACCGCTGGCCGTGTGTCTTATACTGGTAATGGCCGCTGATTCTGTGTATGCCGCCAGTGCCGTGGCACGCCCGGATGTGCTTGATACAAACTTCCAGGCGATTTTTGCCATCACCGCCATGCTTTTTCTGGTCGCCTTCACGCTGGACGGTCACTGGACGAACCGGCACCGGCTGGCGCGGTGTATCCTGCGGGCCATGCAGGAGGATAACAGGCGCGCGAAAGCCGATACGCTGGCGGATTACGCCTCCGTTGCTTACCGGAGTGTGTGGGTGTCCTCCCGCGTTCAGACCGTGGCGGGAGTGGCGACGGCCGTGTGCGCTGTGCTCGCGGCCGGGATGGGGCTCGGCATCTCTCACGCCCTCATCATCCTGTGCCTGGCGGCCTCATTTCAGATTTACGTGCTCTCGCGACACCCGCATTACCTGGACGTTTTGCAGGATGCAGACTCCGGGCACCTTGCACTCGAGTTCCTTGAAGAGAAAGAAGACGAATAGGCTGCTGTTGCTTCCTCCCGCTTGAATACACAGTCAATACGCTTCTGCACACCGGGAGCATATACACCATCGTCTACACCATCGTCGCCCCACACGAGACAGATCATCCGGACCGTTGAAGTAGCTGGAGACTTCGTTATGCGTTATCAAAGACCCTACGGCACCAACGACATCACCCCCGAAGACGCCTCCGGGTGGCACTTCATGGAAAGCACCTTCATGGACCTATGCCACCGGTACTGCTACGGGGAGCTCCGCACACCCATTTTCGAGGACACGGACCTGTTCATCCGCTCCGTGGGTGAGGGCACCGATATCGTCTCCAAGGAGATGTACACCTTCGAGGATCGCGGCGGCCGCAGTCTCACCCTGCGGGCAGAAGGAACCGCTCCGGCCATCAGGGCGTATCTGGAAAATCACCTGATGGAGCAGGATCCCGAGCGGGTGGTGAAGCTTTTTTATATCGCCCCGATCTTCCGCTACGACCGCCCACAGGCCGGACGCTACCGCCAGCATACCCAGTTCGGGGTGGAGGCCATCGGCACGGAGAATCCCGCCGTGGACGCCGAGGTTATACATCTTGCGATGACCTTCTTCAAATCCGTGGGGGTCGAAGATGTCACCCTGAAGCTCAACTCCGTGGGCTGTCCGAAATGCGCTCCCGGCTACATCGAGACCCTGAAGGAGGCCGTGTCGGAGCGGCTTCCGGAGATGTGTGAAGACTGCCAGCGCAGGTATGACGAAAATCCCCTGCGAATGCTGGATTGCAAGGAAGAGGGCTGTCAGGAGATCCTGGCGGACGCTCCGCGCATGATTGATGTGCTGTGCGATGACTGCGCCGGGCATTTCGAGCAGGTGCGCGGGTATCTGGATGAGCTGGGTATTGCATACGAGCTGGACCCTGATATCGTCCGCGGGCTGGATTACTATACTCGCACCGCGTTTGAGTTCATCGCTCCGGGCCTTGGCGCCCAGAGCTCCATTGGCGGGGGTGGCCGCTACGACGGGCTGATCGAAGAGATGGGTGGAGAGCCCACACCCGCCGTGGGGCTGGGTATTGGCGCCGAACGAGTGATGCTGGTCCGAGAGGCGCTGGGAATCACCGAACAACAACGGCCGCGCCGGGGCAGCTACATCATCACGCTCGGAGACAGGGCGTGGGACGAGGGTGTGCAGCTTCTGGCACGGCTGCGAAAGACTGGATTCCGCGTTGACATTGACTACCGCCGCCGCTCCATGCGCGCACAGATGCGGGAAGCCGACAGAGAACGTTTCGCCAATGCACTTATCATCGGCGAAAACGAGCTTGATGAGGGTGTGGTCGCGGTCCGAGATATGAAAAGCGGAGACCAGGAAAACGTGCCCTTCGAGGATCTTCCGGAGAGTTTGAAAGACAAATGATACCCTCTGCCGGGCGCAAGAGCGGCTCCGTCAAACCTGTCCTGTGCCCGAGATGCAAGAATCCGACACTGCCCGACGAGGACGGAAACTGCATGATGTGCGGTTTCTGTATCGGCCGGGTGCAATGGCTGATCAGCAGGCTCTATCTGACGTTGATTGCTGTGACTATCAGCACTGTTTTTCTGGGGGTTGTCGTCTTTGTTCTGGAGCAGTACGGGCCCCCGGAGCCTGGTGGGCCGGGCCATCTTGTCTATATTTTCCTGCCCATCGCCGCCGTGATCGGATTGGGCCCGGTGTTTTTGCGAAAAATACTCCGTCGCGTGCCGGATTCGCAGTCCGTGGCAAAGTCCCTCGTCATCATGGCCGCACTCGCCGAAAGTATCGCCGTCATGGGGCTGGTGCTGTATCTGGTGCTGGGAAGTCTGAAGTGGTTTGTGATCTTTCTGGGAATGAGCTGGTTGGTGTTTACGATGCTGGGTATCCAGCTCTCCGACGCCATCGCCGAATACGAACGGCGGCTGGTCGTGGAGATGGAAGACGCGTAAGACAGTGCCTGCGGGCAGACTTCAAGCGGGTGCTGGCGCGGTGTGTCAGACGCCCTGCGCCGTATTCTCTCGATCATATTAGGAGGCTGTATGATGTCCGAAGCCAGTGACTTTTTGAAGCGAACCGTACGCTGTGGTCAACTCCGGCTCGACGACGCCGGCAAAGAGGTTGTCGTCAACGGCTGGGTGCACCGCCGGCGCGACCACGGGGGATTGATCTTTATTGATCTGCGGGACCGCTCGGGACTTCTGCAGGTCGTTTTTGATCCTGAAGTGGGCAACGAGGCCTGGCAGAAAGCCCATGACGTCCGCGGCGAATGGGTGCTTGCGGTGCGGGGGAAGGTTCGCGAGAGACCCGAGGACACCGCCAACCCCAATCTCGCCACCGGCCAGGTGGAACTCGTCGCCAGCACCCTGGAAATCCTCAGCGAGGCGAAGACCCCGCCCTTCTCATTGACCGACAATGAGGAAGTGGATGACCTGGTGCGGATGCGCTACCGCTATCTCGACCTGCGCAGCGCCCGGATGCAGCACAACCTACAGGTCCGGCACGAGGCGGCACAGGCTGCACGGCGCTTCCTCACAGCGGCCGGCTTCTGGGAAATCGAGACCCCGGTGCTTTTCAGGCCGACCCCGGAGGGCGCCCGCGATTACCTGGTCCCCAGCCGCGTCAGCCCGGGACACTTCTACGCCCTCCCACAGTCGCCGCAGCTTATGAAGCAGCTTTTGATGGTCTCGGGAGTGGAGAAGTATTTCCAGCTCGCACGCTGCTATCGCGACGAAGACCTCCGCGCCGACCGGCAGCCTGAGCACACCCAGATAGACATGGAAATGTCCTTTGTGGAGCGAGAAGATATCTACGCAATCACCGAAAAGCTGTTCGCCTACATCTTCGACCAGGCCGTCGGCATCGAGCTGAAAACCCCCTTCCCGCGGATGACCTACGAGGAAGCCATCGCCCGCTACGGGACCGACAAGCCGGACACCCGCTTCGGAATGGAATTTGTTGATCTTACCGATGTTGTGCGCGACGTCGAGTTCCGCGTGTTTTCAGGCACCGTGAAAAGGGGCGGACAGGTGAAGGGCCTCTGTGCCAGATGCTGTGGCGATTACAGCCGGGCTCAGCTCGATAAACTCACTGAATTCGCCCAGCAGCACAAGGCCCAGGGACTGGCGTGGATGCGCGTGCAGGACGATGGCGTGGATTCACCCATCGAGAAGTTCTTCAGCGCCGAAGAGATCAACGCAATTGTTGAGGCCTTCGACGCTTCACCGGGCGATCTTTTGCTGATGGTCACCGACGAGCCCGACATTGTCGCCGAAAGCCTCGACTGGATCCGCCGTGAGATGGCCGACCGGGAGGACCTGATCCTGTCTC
>JBKHJK010000129.1:0-6068 GCA_046538215.1 Armatimonadota bacterium | reverse complement strand
CACCTACGTTATCCTGCATTCTGATTGTACCCGGATTCCGTTGAGCAAATAAAAAAAAGACCCGCCGTGGAGCGGGCCCCGGGATAATTCAGATTGCTGGAGGGCTCAGTCACATTGGCTGTAGCCGCAGGAGTAGCAGGTGACACACCCACCTTCATAGGTCAGATTGCCGCCACATTCGGGACATGCGCCCAGATGGTTCACCTCGGCACTGTCAAAGTCAATTGTCAGCTGCGTGTCGCTGTCGCTGAGGGCGCGTTCAAGACCCTTCGCAAATGCGTCGGCACAGGACATGATACGGCCGCCACCGGGCTCCCATGCGGGCATGTGGCAGCTTATTCCCCTGAGCTGCTTGATGACATGGCCGGGACCGATGCCGGAGCGCAGGGCCAGTGAAATCAGCCGCGCGAGCGCCTCGGTCTGCGAGGCTGCACACCCCCCCGCCTTGCCCATGTTGCCGAAGACTTCAAAAGGCCCCCGTTCATCGCTGTTGACCGTGATGTACAGCTTTCCGCACCCGGTCGGCACCGCGCGCGTGACGCCCTGAACGGTGTCAGGTCGGGGACGCGGCTCGAGGCTCGTCCCTCTTTGTGCCGCCTTCCTTTGTTCCTCACCGGTGGTCAGCACCTGTTCCTCGCGGCTGCCAGAGCGGTAAATGGTCACACCCTTGCAGCCCAGCTCGTAGGCCAGCCAGTACACCTCCGCCACATCCTCAACGCTGGCGTCATTGGGAAAATTGACGGTTTTTGAAACCGCGTTGTCAGTGTAGTCCTGGAAGGCGGCCTGGATGCGGATATGCCACTCCGGTGAAACGTCATGAGCGGTCACAAAGAGGCGCTTGACATCTTCGGGCACCTCCGCGATATCGCTGACAGAGCCCTTATCGGCAATTTCCTGGATAAGCTCGGGCGTGTAAAATCCTCGGTCCCTGGCGATGGTTTCAAAGAGCGGGCTGACGTCCGTGAGTTTGGTCCCGTCAAGGACGTTGCGGGTGAAGGCCACCGCGAACAGCGGCTCCACCCCGCTGGAGGTCCCTGCGATGATGCTGATGGTTCCAGTGGGAGCAATGGTCGTGGTGGTTGCGTTGCGCAGTGGCCGGCTTTCTCCATTGGCGCTGAAGATGCTGTTGTCCCAGTGTGGGAAACAGCCGCGCTCCCGGGCGAGAACCTCGGAGGCATTCCGGGCCTCCTGGTGGATGAAACGCATGATTCGTTCGGCCTGCTCCACGGCTTCGTGGGAGTCATACGGAATACCCATGTGGATCAGGGCGTCGGCAAAGCCCATCACACCCAGGCCGATCTTGCGGTTCCCCTCCGTCATCTTTTTGATCTCTTCGAGGGGGAATTCATTCATGTCAATGACATTGTCCAAAAAGCGCACCGCATTGTGCACCGTTTCGCCCAGTCTGTCATAATCCAGGCGCCCACTGGTGACCGCCCCGACCATGAAATTAGCGAGATTAATGGACCCAAGATTGCAGGATTCATAGGGGAGAAGAGGCTGTTCTCCGCAGGGATTGGTGCTTTCGATCTGACCGACCTCAGGTGTGGGATTGGCCTTATTCATGCGGTCGAGGAAGATCACGCCCGGTTCGCCGCCCTGCCAGGCGAGATCAACGATTTTGTCGAAAACATCCCTGGCGAGAAGGCGGTCTGACACCGCGTCATCGCGGGGATTGATCAGGTCGTATTCCTCCGACCCGCGCACTGCTTCCATGAACTCTTCAGTGACGCCTACAGAGATGTTGAAGTTGGTGAGTTGCGTCTTATCTTCCTTGGAGGTGATGAACTCCATGATATCGGGATGATCCACTCTGAGGACGGCCATATTTGCGCCGCGCCGGGTCCCGCCCTGCTTGATCGCCTCGGTCGCAGAGTCGAAGACTTTCATGAACGAGACCGGGCCGCTGGATACACCGTTGGTTGATTTGACGACATCGTCTTTTGGCCGCAGCCGGGAGAAAGCAAATCCGGTTCCGCCACCGCTTTTGTGGATCAGGGCGGTGTTTTTCACCGTTTCGAAGATGCTCTCCATGGAGTCTTCGATCGGCAGAACAAAGCAGGCGGAAAGCTGCTGCAGTTGCCGCCCCGCATTCATCAGTGTGGGGCTGTTGGGCAGGAAATCGAGGTTCACCATCATGTCGTAGAACGTCTGCGCCCACTGTTCAATCTGGTCCTGGTCGGCGCCGTAGTTTTTCTCAGCCTGGGCGATGTTGTGGGCCACTCGCTGAAACATATCGGCCGGCTTCTCTGCCGCCTGGCCATCTTCGTCCTTCTTCAGGTACCGACGCTCCAGCACAGCAATTGCGTTCTCCATAAGCTGCGGTTCCGCCTGCTGCGTTGCGGACATCGTCTCCACACTCCGTACGTTCTTTCTGCTGTCAAAATGTCTTATAGCCCGGCCGCGGTCTCGGAGCCCATCCCGAGTGCGAGTGAAGGCATAAACAGGTTTATGCCATCGAACCTGTACGATGTTTAACTATACGCCGCGCGTTTGGTCCTGTCAAGAAAGCGTTTGCACACCGGCTGAGATGCGGCCAGCCTGTCCGGTGGGGAGGTCACCGATGCAGATTATGAAGTCCCTGTCTGTCAATTCTGCTTCGGGTTCTGACCCTTATCCGGTTGCGCTGCGGCCTGTTTGACAACCTTGGTGACCGCCCGGACAGTGTTGTCATCATCCAGGCGCACGATCTTGACGCCCTGGGCGGAGCGGCCGGTTCTGCGAATATTCTCCACCGGCACGCGGATCAGCACGCCCTCTGAGGTAATGCACATGATCTCATCTTCGCCATTGACAACCACCACACCGACGACCGGGCCGGTTCTTTCAGTCACATTCAGCGTCTTCACACCCTGCGTGTAGCGGCCCTGGGTGCGGTATTCGTCCAGCGCGGTACGCTTTCCGAGCCCCTTTTCAGATACCGTCAGCAGGTCGCGTTCATCGCCCTTGTTCACGATGGTCACCGATACCAGCTCGTCGTTTCCGACCAGCTTGATGGCGTTGACACCGGTGGTGTTGCGCGACATCGGGCGTACGTCCTCTTCATCAAATCGCAGCGCCTTGCCGTTGCGGGTCGCCAGCAGGATATCCTTGGAGCCATCGGTCCACATCACCCACTTCAGCCGGTCACCTTCATTGAGGTTGATGGCGATCAGGCCCTTGTTGCGCAGGGGGGTGTCATATTCCTTCAGCTCCGTCTTTTTGACCATCCCCTCTGCAGTGACCATCACCAGGTACCCGCCCTGGTCGTAATCCTTGACCGCCAGCCAGGCGGTGATATTCTCGTCATGCTCCAGGGGCACGACATTGACGATGGCGGTGCCCCGGGCGGTCCGGGAGGCCAGTGGAATCTGGTACGCCTTGGTCCTGTACACACGGCCCTGGTCGGTGAAGAACAGCAGGAGGTGATGAGTGGTACAGACGAACAGGTCATCCACCTGGTCTTCTTCCTTTTTGGTCAGTGCCAGGATCCCCCGGCCGCCGCGCCGCTGCACCCGATAGGTGTCCAGCGGCATCCGCTTGATATACCCGTCGCGCGTGACCGTCACGGCCATGTCCTCCATGGCGATGAGGTCTTCCATCTCGATTTCGTTGGCCTCTTCGGGGATGATCCGGGTGCGCCGGTCGTCGCCGTGCTCCTTTTTGACGCGACGCAGTTCCTTTTTAATGACCTTATCTTTCTCTTCTTCGCTGCTGAGGATCAGCCGGTAGCCCTCGATCTCTTCGGTCAACGCTTCCATTTCTTTCTCCAGGTCAATGCGCGAAAGACGGGTGAGCTGCCCGAGCTGCATTGCCAGGATGCTTTCGGCCTGCCTGCGGGTGAAACCGAATTCCTCCTGCAGGCCGTCGCGGGCGTCGGAGCGGCTGTCACTGGCGCGGATAAGCGCGATCACGTCATCAAGCACATCCAGCGCCTTCAGGAGTCCCTCGACGATATGCTGGCGCGCCTCCGCCTTGTTCAGCAGGAATTTCGTCCGCCGCGTCACCACCACACGCCGGTGATCCAAAAATGCGTCCATCAGCTCCGGAACGGTTGCCAGGCGCGGCACCAGCGTATCTCCGGCGGGCATCAGCACCATTGCGTTGACATTGAAGGCGGTGCGAAGATCAGTGCGCTTGTAAAGCTGGTTGAGCACCACGTTGGGGTTGGCTGTCTGCTTGAGCTCGACCACCACGCGGATACCCTTCCGGTCACTTTCGTCTCGGAGGTCGGAGATGCCGTCCACCTTGCCGTCGTCATGGAGCCTGGCGATCTGCTTCAGCAGGTTGGCCTTGGAGACCTGGTACGGAAGCTCGGTGACGAGGATGGCCGTCTTCCCCCGGTCGCGGGGTTCGATGACCGCCTTCGCCTGCATCACCACGCGGCCATTGCCGGTCTCGTAGTAATCACGGATGCCGCTCATGCCGAGGATGTAACCGCCGGTGGGAAAATCTGGCCCCTTCATGATGTCCATGATTTCGTCAATTTCGATATCCGGGTTGTCAATCTTCGCCTCCAGGGCGTCACAGAGCTCGCTGACGTTGTGTGGCGGCATGTCGGTGGCATAGGCTACAGCGATTCCGGCCCCGCCGTTTGCCAGGAGATTGGGGAACATCCCGGGCAGGACGGTGGCTTCTTCCACGCGCTCGTCGAAGTTCGGCTGCCAGTCAACGGTGTCCCTGTCGAGATCCTCCAGCATGGTCATGGCGATATCCGACAGCCGCGCCTCGGTATATCGGGGGGCGCCTGCGGGATCGCCGTCAACGGAGCCGAAATTCCCCTGCGGGTCCACCAGCGGATACCGCATATTAAAGTCCTGCCCCATCCGCACCAGCGTATCGTAGATAGACTGGTCGCCGTGGGGGTGATAGGTCTTCATGGTCTCCCCGACGATGGATGCACACTTGCTGTGTGCGCGGTTGGGGTACAGGTTGTCATCATTCATAGCCTGCAGAATTCGGCGCTGAGAGGGCTTGAGACCGTCTCTGGCATCAGGCAGGGCCCGGGCCTGGATGACACTGAGGGCAAACCGTCCGTAGGAATCCTCCATCTCTTTCTGCAGCGATATCTGTTCGACAATTCCAATGTCCTGTTCTTCGGCCATCTAATTCGCTCCTAACACGTGGTTCTCTGACAGGGTGTGGTTCATTGGTTGCTGCATCTGTTAAAACAGCAGGATCGCGCTCGGCAGCAGATGGATCCGGCCGGGCCCCCAGTCGTTGGTGACCCGCGCGGTGATGATGTTCTGCCCACCGGTGCTGAGGTAGTCGGATATATCAACGGTGACGGGGATGTAGGCGCGGCTGGCACATTTTTGCACGGCCGCCACCTTCCCGTTCACCTTCACTTCATAGCTGTCATCGCCGGCAATCCGAAGGGCCGCTGCAAGGGGCAGATATTCCCCGGTCGCCAGCGGCAGCATGAAATGGGCGGTTGAATACTCCGCCATTCCCCCCTCCGGCTGGATGGTCGGATATGACGTGCCCTCCCACTCCAGCGCCAGTCCCTGCTCGCACGGTTCCCACAGTTCGGATTCAATGGACGGCATCCGGTGGCCCACAGCCACACGGCTGTACTCCAGCGTCGGCCACTGCACCTCGGCCTCGCCCATCACCAGCAGGCCGAAATTCTTTTCGCCCCGCACAACGGCGGCGGCGATAATGTTGGGGCCCGGCTTGAGGCGCTCGGTGAGGTCAATCGTATGTAGTGTCCCCATCTCATCGGTCTCAATGAGCCTGTCGCCGTTGAGATAGACCACCAGCTCCGTGCCGTAAGCGCAGACGTGCAGCCGGGCGGATTTCACCAGCGCGTCCAGATCAATCGTCCTGCGGAAATAGACGGCCTTTTTCGGCTCTACCGGCTCGGGCGACCAGATGAACGGCCAGCGATACTGGTCGGCAGGCTCGACACTCTCCGGATACGAGGCCGGCGTGCCGACGCGCACGGCTTTCCACTTCGACGAATCGGCGGCCGCGGCGGACGTCCAGTGCTCGATCGGTTCGACACTCACCTGCCATCCGCTGCCGTCCGGCTGAATGACACGCTGCCACTTCGCCAAAAGCGGAGAGGCACACAGACACACCAGACC